>JBBRXG010000009.1:0-49379 GCA_038248655.1 Gaiellales bacterium | reverse complement strand
GGACGCGGCTCACACCTCAAGCAAGGAGGCGACTATCCTCGTCAATGCCTGACCGTCACACCGGGACCGCCGCCGAAGATCCACGGCGCGCGGGACATCCTCCCTCCGGCAAATGCCACTCCGAAAGACCTACAGGCGCTCTATGCCGCGATCCTGCCGGCCACCAACGAATCCGCGCACATACTCCGACGAATGCTCGAAGACCTGAGAGCGATCCTGGCACCGGACCGGCTCACCAACGAGACGAGCGAGCTGTGGGACGCATTCGAGGAACGACCTGGCACGAATATCAGGCGAATCGGAGCTGCCGCAGCTGACCCCTCGAAAGCCGTCCAACTCGACCTTGACGACGCGTTCCCGTTCGACCCGGAGAACGAACGCGCAGCACGCCTCGGGTTCGCCGCCTGCAACCTCACATGAGCGCCCGAGACCCGGAAAAGGGACGGGTATCGAACCCGCTCAAGATTCCCTCAGGGCTGACGATTCGGTCGACTAACCCATGAAGTACCGGTAGCAGACCTCGCCCGATCCCTCATCGATCGCGCGGTGCGGCATCTGGTGCACCTGCTCCCACTCCTCGAACCGCGACACGTAGAAGGCGTTGAGCAGAATGACGAATCGCTCGTACGTGACCTCCTCGATGAAGAACGCGACGTAGGTCTCCTCGAGTGTCTCGACGACCTCGACGAGGCACCCGACGTTTGCCTCGCCACCGACGACCGCACGTTTCTCGGTTCCCGTCTCTCGGCGGGCTTCGGCCAGGAGCGCCTGGGCGTCGCCCTGAACGAGGTCGACGAAGCGTTCGTCCCGTTCGGCGAAGAGAGCCTCGAAGTCAACCGGAGTCGGCTTCATTCGCTTCGCCGCGATCAGCTCCGGGAAGCGCTTCTTGAACGGATCGTCGGCGGCCCCTGAGCGATGCTTGCCGTGGTAGGCGCATAGCCAGACGACCCTCTCGGTCCGGTCCCACCAGGTCGCGCCTCGATGATCGTGTCCGTAGCCGAGTCGACGGATCGAGTCCTCGCCCGCCTCCGGCCCGACCGTCTTCCCCGCGTCGGGATCGGTCGCCCGGTCCTTGATCAGAGCCTTGACGATCGGGTGGTCGAGGAGATCGCCTATCGGCCCAGCGGGAGATACTCCGAAGTCCTCTTCCAGACAGCGCGCGGTGATGCGCAACTCGTAGTCGGCGAGGAAGTACGAGCCGCGTACGGCGGTGTTGACGTGCGACTCCGACACCATCGCGGAGTCTAGGTCCAGCGTCGGATTCAGTCGCCTGCGCGCGCGGCAGCTGCTTGCGCCCGTGCCGATCGCGTCTGGCGCGTGAACTCGAGAAGTCCGTCGCGGTCGCCCCTACGAACCAGGTCGGCGACGCGATCGAAGTCCGCCGAGATCTCCGCGCGACGACGCTTGGCGAACTCGGACCACGCCTGAGCCAACATGTCGCCTGGGGTCTTTCCGCGCATCCCCGCGACGGCCTTCACGTCGGCGAGGACGGCTTCGTCGATCCGGACGACGACCGTGCTCATGGCGCTCCCTTCATCGCGTTACAGGCTGACCGTACCCGATCTGCGTAGAACTGTAACAATGTTACCCGCTCTCGTCCACCCATCAGCAGCGTGATCGCCTCGGGCCCGCACTCCTCTGCGAGCTGTCGGGCCACCTCATCCGCGTCGTCCGGATCGCCATCGAAAGTCCAGCGGAGCGCGGCGGCGAGGGTTTCGGCATCCCATCCGTGGTACTCATCCGGGTGCTCGACGGCCCAAGCAACCAAGCCGCATAGGACAGAGATGTCCTCGCTCTCGCCCTTCGGATCGACAATTTCGCGGTCGATCATAGACCTCTGCGACAGACATCTCTACTCTTCCTCAGGGCCCTAGAGTACGACGACGTTGCCACTGCTGGCAATACCTAGACTCGCGAACGCCGCCCACGGCTTTAGAACTTGGGCTTGAGCGCCCCCGGCGTCATCAGCTGGCGCCGAACCAGTTACGTCGACAGGTGGCGCTCGATGAAAGTGCGGACGTCCTTCATCAGCATCATCAAGTGCAGCGGATCGGTAGGCGACTCCTCGAACCCGTAGCGCTCGTACCACGCCGTCGCCCGTTCATGCTTTGCGTGGACGAGGAGAACTCGAACACCGATCGCATCAGCGGCCTCCACGCACCGAAGCAGGACGTCCTGTAGAAGTGACCCGCCCAGGCCGGCGCCTTGGTACCGGTGGTCGACGGCGAGTCGGGCAAGCAGAACCGCTGGTACCGGACGACGAGACGGCTGCCCCTTTCTGGCCCGCTCCGTCGCCTCTGCGGGCTCCACTTGCGCTGCGGCCAGAGCGTAGTATCCGACTACTGTCGCGGTGTCGTCGTCCGTCGTGACGACGAGCACACGCGCCGATTCGGACGCGTTGGCGGCGCGGGCATGTTTCTTCAGCCACTCGTCGAGAGCGGGCTCGCCAGATGCGAAGCCGTCGAGTTCGTGATGACGCGCGAGCGGCTCCGGACGCCGAAACGTCACCGGGTTATTCGAAGACGCTCGGCTTCGCGAACAGCTTGGTCAGTCCGGGATTCTCTTGAGGCTCTCTGTCGAGGAGGTCCACAAATCGCTTCCATTGCTCATCCTCGAGAGCGAATCGCGTGCGATCGCCCAGCACACGATCGGCCTCGACAACCGCTGCCTCCACCACGAAGTCCGTGAGGGTCCGGTGGGAAACATCAGCGGCTCGACGGACGAATTCGTCGGCTTGCGCCTCTACGCGAAACTCCCAGCGATCTCTCGTTCGAGTTACCTTTGCCATACGAGCAGTGTACGGCCAATGTCCGTACACTGCAAGCCTCAGCTGATGCCGAAGAAGGTCGGACGTGATCCGCGGCTTCCCGAAAAGTGGCGATTTGCGGGAAAAGTGGAGGCGGCGGGAATCGAACCCGCGTCCGCGGCCGCACCGGACAGAGCCTCTACAGGTGTAGCTCACGCTTTCGATCTCGCCCGGTCGGCCGGTGTGTGAGCGACCTACCGCCGGGCCAGCCATCCTTTGGTCTCGCCCCTCCGGCGATTGGCGCTCCTTCGGGGCCAGCCCGTTATCTGACGCCGCTTCCCTCGCCACGGGCCGAGCGAGGAGCGACGCGTCGCCTAACTAGTTAGGCAGCGAGTGCGAGTTCGTTATCCGCACTTACGTTGGTTCCCGGTTGTTTTACGAGGCCGACCGGGGACCTCGACCTGCAGCTCAGCCGGAGAACCGACCACGTCGAGACCTGGTCGCCCCCGTATGTCTTCCGCTCCAGTGTAGCGCTACGCCATCCCGCGTCACGCCTCGTCGAGGATTGCGTGTGTCCCGATGCGGCGCCAGATCACGTGCACGTCGCCCGCTCGGAGAGACTCACCGTACTGGAACGTCGCGCGCCCGTCCGGCGCCCAGGTCAACTCGAAGACGCCCGATCCCCGCTGGACAGCCTTGACGCGCAGGCCCGGACGCGGCGACCGGCCGGCGTTGAGATCCTCGACGAACCGCGCGACCGCTCGCCTGAACGCACGCCGCTGGTCGCTCGTCAGTGTGGCGTAGTCGCGGTCGAAGCGTGGCAGCCGCAGGTATGTCGGCACGCCTGACTATTCGTCGAGGGAGCCGAGGAACGACTCACCGTCCTCGAACGTGCGACCGAGCCCCTGCTCGAGTTCTTCGCTCGCCTCGCGCTCGCCGGCCTGCCAGGACTCGGTCCAGAACCACGCCTGGTCAGCGGGGACGGGTACGTGCGGACGGATCTCGAGCACTCCGTCCTCTCGCTCGACGAGCTCGATCTGAGCCCCCGGCTCGTCCAGATGATGGCGTTTCCGAATGTCGGGCGGCAGCGCCAAGAGTCCGCGGTTTTGGAGGGTGAGAAACTGCGACTTCTCGGCCACGATCCGACCGTAGCAGCTTTCCTGCTCTACTGCAATACGGCCAAGACGGTCGTGTCCGACCTAGCGGCGCGCCTTCAGGGCCCGCTGGATCGCGCGCTCCGCCTCGCGTTTGGCGATGTCCCGCCGCTTGTCGATCGTCTGCTTGCCGCGCCCGAGTGCGAGCTCGATCTTGGCGCGGCCGTCCCGCCAGTACATCCGCGTCGGGACGAGGGTCAGACCCTTCTCGCGCACCTTCCCGTACAGCGAGGCGATCTCCCCCCGGTGGAGGAGCAGCTTCCGGTCCCTGGCGGGCTCGTGGTTGGCGATGTTGCCCTGGTCGTAGGTCGCGATCTCCGCGCCGACGAGCCAGACCTCGCCGTTCCGCACGTCGCCGAACGCCTGCGCCAGCGTCACACGCCCCTCGCGGAGCGACTTCACCTCCGTGCCGGTCAAAACGAGACCGGCCTCGAAGCGCTCGAGAAGCTCGTAGTCGTGTCGCGCGCGGCGATTGTCGGCGATCAGCTTCTCTTTCCCCATCGGAAGGAAGCCTACGCACTACCCTCGAGAGGGAAGGCCCAGCTCGACCTTCCCCTCCGAGCGGCGGATCTCCTCGACCGCGACCTCGATCGGGTCGCCGAGCCGGAAGACCCCACCCCCGCGCCGGCCGGCGAGCGCCGTGCCGAGCGTGTTCAGCTCGAAGTAGTCGCCGGGCAGCCTCCGCGCCGGGAGGTAGCCCTCGAAGACCTCGCCGAACCGGATGAAGAGGCCCGAGGGGATCACGCCGGTGATCTCCCCCTCCCAGGACGTCGCCCAGCCACGCTCGAACAGCTCCCGCTCGAGCAGCCACGCGAGACAGATGTCGTCCGCCCGATACTCGATGTCGGCTGCCTCCCGCTCGCGGGCCGAGGTGTGCTCGGCGAGCGCGCCCAGGTCGGCCGGCGGCGGGCCGTCGGCGGCGCCGAGCTCGTCGAGCAGCGCGCGATGGACGACGAGGTCCGGGTACCGGCGGATCGGGCTCGTGAAGTGGCAGTACGCGGGGCTCGCGAGACCCGAGTGGCCGAGGTTGCGCGGGTCGTAGCGCGCCCGCTTCAGCGAGCGGAGGACGAGCGCCGGGAAGGCCTCCCGGCCTCGCCCCGACTGCGTGACGTACTCGGACACGCGCTCGCTGACCTCGGCCGCGAGGCGGGCGGCGTCGGCCGGAGAGACGTCGTCGGGAGACGGTGGCGTCGGAACTCCGACGTCGGAAAGCTTCGCGAGCAGCAGGTCGATCGCCTGCGGGTCCGGCCGCTCGTGCACTCGGTAGAGCGCCTCGCGCCGCCGCCCGGCGAGCAGCCCGGCGACCGCCTCGTTGGCGACGATCATCAGCTCCTCGACGAGCGCGTGCGAGGCGGCCTCGCTCTCGAGCCATGCCCGCGCGACGCCGCCACGGCCGTCGAACTCGAACGCGATCTCGGGGGACTCGACCCTCAGCGCACCTCGCGCGAAGCGCCGGCGACGGAGCTCGGCGGAAAGGCCGGCTGCGAGCTCGACCTCGGCGGCCACCCCCGGCGGGACGTCCCCGCGCTCCACCTGGCCGTAGGTCAGCCGCGCGTCGCTGCGGATCACCGAGCGGTAGAAGCTCGGAGGGCCGTCAGGGGCGAGCTCGACGGTCACACAGAGCCGGTCGACCCCCTCGCGGAGCGAGCACAGATCGTCGGAGAGCTCGGGCGGGAGCATGGACGCAACCAGCCCCGGAACGTAGGTCGAGAGCGCGCGCTCGGCGGCCCCGTGGTCGAGCGGCGAGCCGGAAGGGACGAATGCCGAGACGTCGGCGATGTGCACCCACGCCCGCGTCCCGCCCTGCTCGCGGACGACCGAGATCGCGTCGTCGAAGTCCTTGGCGGTGTCGGGGTCGATCGTGAACGTGGTCAGGTCGCGGAGATCGGCGCGGCCCACCAGCTCGTGCGCCGGCGGCTCGTACGGCTCGAACCCGGTGCGCGCGCCGCGCTCGACCAGGAGGCCCTCGAGCACGTTCTCGATCCGGTCCGCGGGCCCGAGCGCCCGCTCGACCTTCGCGCGGCCGCGGCCGAGGGTGACGACGGCGAGGTCCCCGCGCTCGGCGCCACAGAGCGACTTGCGGTCGAGTGCGAGCGGAACGCCGGGCGTGAAGTACGGATCGCCGACGACGAGCTTGCCGCGCGTCGCCACCTCGACGACGACGCGGTGTGGTTCTAGACCTTCAGGAATCGGCGGAGGGTGAGCCCGGAGCCGACCGCGCCCAGCATCAGCCCGACCCCGAGGATGACGAGCGCGTTCAGCCCGAACGGCCAGGCGTGCACCTCGCTCGAATCCTTGATGTGGCCGAGGATCGCGGGCATGGCGACCTCCTTGCCAAGCAGGAGCAGGAGCACGGCCGCCAGGGAGCCGCCGAGGCCGCAGAGCAGCCCCTCGACCATGAACGGGCCGCGGACGAACCAGTTGGTCGCGCCGACGAGCTTCATCACCTCGATCTCACGGCGGCGCGAGAAGATCGAGAGCCGGATCGTGTTTGCGATCAGGAGCGTCGAGGCGACAAGGAGCACGATCACCCCGATCAGGAAGACCAGCCAGATCACGCGGCCGATCTGGAGAATCCTCTTCGAGGTCTTGCCGCCGTTGTTCACCTTATCGACGCCGGCCGGCGCCGGGGTCAGCTCGTCGCTGATCTGCGAGACGAACTCGGCCTTGACCGGAATCACCTCGTACGAGGCAGGCAGCGGGTTGTACGTCAGGTTCTGCGTCAGGTCCGGGAAACGCTTCCGCATCCGGGCGAGCGCCTCCTCCCGCGAGACGAAGGTGATCTTCTTGACCAGCGGGTTGACGTGCGGATCGAGCTTGGCGCCGACCGCGTTCACCTGCTTCGGCGTGACGTCGTCCTTGAAGTAGACCTTGACCAGCAGTTGCTTCTTGACGTGGTCGCTCCAGGAGAGAACCCAGGAGCCGAGCCCGATCGTCAGTCCGAGGACGAACATCCCGACGAGCACGGTCATCGTCGCCGCGACCGTCGTCGACATGCTGGCCGTGACCGAGCGCACCGCCTCGGACAGGATCATCTTCACGCGCATCATTCGGTCGCGTACCCTCCACGCCGCTCGTCGCGCGCCAGCCGGCCGCCCTCGAGCGCGATCACGCGCTTGCGCATCTTGTCGACCATCTCGCGGTCGTGGGTGACCATCAGCACGGTCGTGCCGGCGCGGTTGATCCGGTAGAGAAGCTGCATGATCCCGACCGAGGTGTCGGGATCGAGGTTGCCGGTCGGCTCGTCGCAGATCAGCAGCGCCGGGTGGTTGACGACGGCACGCGCGATCGAGACGCGCTGCTGCTCGCCGCCGGAGAGCTCGTCGGGAAGCGACGTCGCCTTGTGCGAGAGCCCGACGAGCGAGAGCGCCTCGGGAACCTTCTTGCGGATCGACTCCGGCCGCTCGCCCTGCACCTTCAGCGCGTAGGCGACGTTCTCGGCGGCGGTGCGGTTCGGAAGCAGCTTGAAATCCTGGAAGACACAGCCGAGGTTGCGGCGGAGGAGCGGCACGCGTGATCGCTTCAGGCGGTCGAGGTCGCGCCCGCCGACGACGATCCGGCCGCGGGTCGGCTCGAGCTCCTTCAACAGCAGGCGGATGATCGTCGACTTTCCCGAACCGGAGGCGCCGACGACGAACACGAAGTCGCCCTTCTCGATCACGAACGAGACGTCTCGGAGCGCGACGACGTCGGGGTCGTAGACCTTCGTCACCGCCTCGAAGACGATCATCGCGCCGGCGGCGCTCGGCGCAGCGCGGTCGTCGTCCGGCTCGGCCAGGGCTACCGGGGTCTGGATCTGGAGGTCGGGTTCCTGCACCGGATCGCGAAGGAGCGCGGCGGGGCTCGGGGCCGCACCGGTCTGGGGTTCGGCCAGTCTATCGGAGTCCACGGCTAGACCACCTTTCCGGCCGCCTTGGCCAGGAGGTAGGCGTGGACGAAGCCGTCGAGATCGCCGTCGAGGACGCCCTGGGTGTTTCCCATCTCGTGGTCGGTGCGGTGGTCCTTGACGAGCTGGTAGGGATGCAGCACATAGCTTCGGATTTGACTTCCGAAGTCGGCCTCCTGCACGGCGCCGCGCTCTCTCGCAAGCTCCGCCTCGCGCTGCTCCGCTTCGAGCTCGGCCAGACGGGAGCGCAGGATGCGCATCGCGGTCTGCTTGTTGGAGGTCTGCGAGCGCTCGTTCTGGCACTGCACGACGATCCCGGTCGGGACGTGCGTGATCCGGACGGCGGAATCCGTCTTGTTCACGTGCTGCCCGCCGGCCCCGCTCGCCCGGTACGTGTCGATCCGGAGATCGTTCTCGTCGACCTCGAGCGAGGCGTCGTCCGCGAGCAGCGGGCTGACGATCACCTGCGCGAACGAGGTGTGGCGCCGGTGCGCCTGATCGAACGGCGAGAGCCGGACGAGGCGATGTACTCCCCGCTCGGCCTTGAACGCACCGTAGGCGTTCTCGCCCCGGACGGTGAAGGTCGCCGACTTCAGCCCCGCCTCCTCTCCCGGGCTCGCCTCGATCAGCTCGGTCGTGTAGCCGCGCTGCTGCGCCCAGCGCAAGTACATGCGCAGGAGGATCTCCGCCCAGTCCTGCGCGTCGGTGCCGCCGGTGCCGGCGTGGATCGTCACCACCGCATCGCCGGGGTCGTACTCGCCGTTGAAGAGCGCGTCCTCTCGCAGCCGGTCCAGCTCGCGCTGGATCGGCTTGACGTGCGCCTCGATCTCGGCCGCCATGTCGCCGTCGAGCTCGAACAGCTCGCGAGCGTCCTCGTAGTCCTGGCGGAGCCGCCGGTAGCGCTCCAGGCGCTTCGTCACCCGCGAGTGCTCGGTCGAGACGGCCGCCGCGTGCTGCTGGTCGTCCCAGAAGCCGGGCGCCCCCATCTCGGCCTCCAGCTCGGCCGAGCGCGCCTCTAGGCGAGCAGGGTCAAAGGTAATCACGGACCCAGGCGAGCTGGGCCCCGATCTCCTCGAGCTGCTGGTCGAGCGGCTGATCGACGGTCTCGGCCATGGCGGCTACCCTAGCCGAGCCGGGAACCTCGAACGCGTCGGGAACCCTTCATCACACACCCGGCACAGCCGGTGTCACGGGCGGCAGGCGGTGAGGTGAGCAGAGGGGTTTCTAGGGCATAGGCGGCGTCCAGCCGCCTATGCGCCGTGGCACCTCTTGAACTTCTTGTCGGAGCCGCACCAGCACGGGTCGTTCCGACCGAGCTTCTCGTGCTCGCCGACCACGCGCTGCTGGGGGCGCGCGACCGTCGTCACCGCGGCGCCCGCCTCCTCGCCGACGCCTGCGGCGCCGACCCCCGCCGCGGCGATCGCGTCGGCGCCGGCGATCGACTCGTGCTCGTAGGAGAGCCCGGTGCCGTTTCCCGCCACCGCCTGCGCCTCCTGCGCCCGGCGCAGCTCGTCCGCATCCTCCGGGGCGAGCTGGGCATGGTAGAGGAGCGACAGCACCTCTTCGCGGATCAGCCCATTGAGCTCGAGGAACATCGCGTGCCCCTCGGACGTGTACTCGACGAGCGGATCCTTCTGGGCCATCGCGCGCAGGTGGACGCCCTCGCGCAGGTAGTCCATGTTCTCGAGGTGCTCGCGCCAGCGGGTGTCGACGACCTGGAGGATCACGAAGCGCTCGAGGTCGCGCATCAGCTCGGAGCCGAGCTCCTCCTCCTTGGCCGCGTACTCCTCGGCCGCGTCCTCGATGAACTCCTCGATCAGGGCGGCGCGCTCGGTGACCCCGTCCTCGGCGAGTTCGTCGGGAGTGATCTCGCTTCCGTAGACCTGCTGCATGTGCGCTGTCAGCGCCTCGAGGTCGAGGTCGTTCGTCTCCGGGTCGACATACGCATCGACGGCGCGCTCGAACACCTCGGCGATCCACGCCTTCACCTCCTCGGAGAGGTCGGCGCCCTCGAGCACCTCGCGGCGCTGCTGGTAGATGACGACGCGCTGCTTGTTCATCACGTCGTCGTACTTGAGAACGTTCTTGCGCGAGACGAAGTTCTGCTCCTCGACCTTCTTCTGCGCGGTCTCGATCTGCCGGGAGAGGATCTTCGCCTCCATCGGCTGGTCCTCGGGGATCTTGAAGCGCTCGATGATCCGGTAGATCCGGTCGCCGGCGAACAGGCGCACGAGGTTGTCCTGGGCGGAGAGGTAGAACCGCGACTCGCCGGGGTCGCCCTGCCGGCCGGAGCGGCCGCGCAGCTGGTTGTCGATCCGGCGCGCCTCGTGCCGCTCGGTGCCGAGCACGTACAGGCCGCCGAGCTCGACGACGCCCTCGCCGAGCTTGATGTCGACGCCGCGACCGGCCATGTTCGTCGCGATCGTGACGGCGCCCGGCTCGCCCGCGTCCTTGATCACCTCTGCCTCGCGCTCGTGCTGTTTCGCGTTCAGCACGTTGTGCTTGATCCCGGCGCGCGTCAGGAGCTCGGACAGGTACTCGGAGGTCTCGACAGCGATCGTGCCGACGAGGACGGGCTGACTCTTCGCGTGGCGCTCCTTGATGTCGTCGATCACCGCGTGGAACTTCCCCTCGGTGGTCTTGTAGATGTAGTCGTTCTTGTCGTCGCGGACGACCGGCTCGTTCGTGGGGATCTCGACGACGTGCGTCCCGTAGATCTCGACGAACTCCTTCTCCTCGGTCTTCGCCGTGCCGGTCATCCCGCCGAGCTTGTCGTAGAGGCGGAAGTAGTTCTGGAGCGTGATCGTCGCCAGGGTGATGTGCTCCTCCTGGATCCGCACACCCTCCTTGGCCTCGACCGCCTGATGGAGGCCCTCGGACCAGCGGCGCCCCTCCATGATCCGCCCGGTGAACTCGTCGACGATCTTCACCTCGTCGTCCTGCACGACGTAGTCGACGTCGCGCTGGTAGAGCGCCTGCGCCTTCAGCGCCTGGTTCAGGTGGTTGACGAGCTGGACGTTGCGCGGGTCGTAGAGGTTCTCGAGCCGGAGCGCCTGCTCGACCTTCTCGATCGCGGACTCCATCGGCGCGACCGTCTTGAACTTCTCGTCGTAGAGGAAGTCGATCCCGGGCGGGATGTCGTCCGTACCCCCGCCCGGCTTCGCCTTCGGCTGCGGCATTCCCTTCAGGCCACGGGCGACGCGCGCGAAGTCGTGGTAGACCTGCGCGGCGGTCTCGGGCTCGCCGGAGATGATCAGCGGGGTGCGCGCCTCGTCGACGAGGATCGAGTCGACCTCGTCCACGATCGCGAAGGTGTAGCCGCGCTGGACGCACTGGTCGAGCGAGACCGCCATGTTGTCGCGCAGGTAGTCGAACCCGAACTCCGAGTTCGTCCCGTAGGTGACGTCGCAGTCGTAGGCCGCCTTCCGGTCGGCGAACGGCATCATGTTCTCGATGTAGGAGACGGTCATGCCGAGCCGCTCGAAGACGCCGCGGTTCCACTCCGCATCGCGCTTGGCGAGGTAGTCGTTGACGGTGACGAGGTGGACGCCGGTGCCGGGCAGGGCGTTCAGGTACAGCGGAAGCGTCGCGACGAAGGTCTTACCCTCGCCGGTCTTCATCTCGGCGATGTCGCCCTCGTGGAGGACGACCCCGCCCATCAGCTGCACGTCGAAGATCCGCTGCTCCGACTCCCGCTTGCGCGCCTCACGGACGGCCGCGAACGCCTCGAAGAGGAGATCCTCCAGCGATTCGCCGTTCTCGTGGCGCTGACGGAACTCGACCGTCTTGGCGGCGAGATCGGCATCGGAGAGCCGCTCGAAGTCGGGCTCGAGCGTGGTGATGTAGGCCGCCTGCTCTGCGAGCCGCTTGACGCGCCGGCCCTCGCCGACGCGCAGTACCTTCTCGAGTCCGCCCAGATCCTGGCCTGGCATTGCCTACAGGGTAGCGGCGTGCGGGCGATCGTCTCCGATCAGGCTCCCACGGGGCTCGCGGGTCTGCTGGCAGCCTTCCTCTCGGGTCCGTGGAGCGGTCAGAGCGGGACCACCCTCACTTCCCAGAGGTCGCCGTCCAGCCGTTGGCCCTGGACGACGTAGGAGTCACCGCGCCCCACCCCGATCTCCTCCAGCGCGGGCACCGATCCGAAGATCGTCTCGCCGTCGACGACCATTACGCGGCTTCCGTCCTGGACCGTGAGGGTCAGCTCCCGGCCGGCCGGGCCGTCCGGGAGGCGAATGACCTGGATCCGGCGAATGCCGACCGCCCACTGCGCCTCGCCCCGCCGCACCGCCTCGGCCCGGTACGGCGGCGGAACGACGCCGTCGAGGGCGTCTGCCAGCGCGTCGAGGTTCTCCCCCTCCTCGATCAACAGCGTCCGGTCGGGCAGCGCGACGAAGAGGGCGCGATCGCCCTCGACGCCCTCGGCCTCGACCGTGACGACCGCGTCCCACTCGCGGGGGCGGTGGACGCCGTGGATGCCGGACTCCATCCAGCGTGGGCTGGAAGCGTCGTCGGCAGAGCCGGCGACGCCCGGCCAGGAAGCCGGGGCGCCTGCGGCGCCCTCGCGCGGCCCCGGGTCGGGCAGCGGCTGGGCTTGCAGCCCGCCCTGTCGCGCGAGTTGTTCGTGGAGCGGCTCGCGCCGCCGGAACAGGCCCACCTAGCCCGGCTCGATCAGGCCGTATCCGCCGTCACGGCGGCGGTAGACGACGTTGATCTCGCTCGTCTCGTCCCGGCGGAACAGGAAGAAGTCGTGTCCGACCAGCTCGAGCTCCAGCACCGCCTCTTCGGCGGACATCGGCCGGAGCACGAACTGCTTCGTCTTCACGATCTCGGGTCCGTGGTCGGCGTCGAGCTCGAGCGGGACGCCGGGCTCGGGCGCCTGCCCGTTCCCGCGGCGACCGTGGGGGCCGCGCCGGCGGCGCTTCTCCCGGTACCGGGTCACCTGGCGCTCGAGCTTGTCGGTGAGCAGATCGATCGAGGCGCGCATGTCCGTCGAGGCCTCCCGCGCGCGCAACACCGGCCCCTTCGTCCAGATCGTCGCCTCGGCGACGTGGTTTGCGGCGATCGACGGGTTCTTCTCGACTGCCAGCTCGAGCTCGACCCGCGTCGGGTCGTCGAGCTTCCGGTCGAGTCGGCCGAGCTTCTCCTCGGCGTAGGTCCGGATCGCCTCGCTCACCTCGACGTTCTTGCCCTTCACCTGCAAGCGCATCTCGGCCCCCTTCCTGGGAAGCGGTCGCTTCCTCTCAATGTATTCGATCAGCCCCGTTCGGCGCGCGCGAACGTGACGACGTCGACGCGGGTCGCCCCTCCCGATCGCAGCGCGGAAGCCGCAGCCGCGACGGTCGCTCCCGTCGTGTACACATCGTCCACGAGCAGGATCCGCCCTTCGGCCGCAATCGTCCGAAACGCTCCGCGGACGTTGCGCCTGCGCTCGGCGCGTGCCAGGCCGCGCTGTCGCCGGAGCGGCCGCGTCCGGCCGAGAAGCGGTTCGACCGGGAGCCTCCAGCGGTCTCCCAGCTCACGGGCGAGTCGGGCAGGAGGATGGTGGCCCCGTTCGAGGCTTCGGTCGCCGTCGGGAGGAACGAACGTGATCACGTGCGCCGGCGGCGGGGGCACGACCTCCTCGACGAGTGCCGCGGCGAAGGCGGCGAGACTCCGGAGGCCCCGCTCCTTCCAGGCCGAGACAAGCGCTCGTACGGCCGCGTCGTACCCGACCGCCGCGCGTGCGGAGGCGAACGCGAGGCGCCGCCCCGCGCACTCCCGGCAGCGGTCGACCGGCCAGGCGACGGGAGCGCCGCAGCGGGCGCACAGCGTGCCGGCGAGCCTCGGCAGCGTCGCCCTGCACCGCGCGCAGACGAGCGCTCCGGAGATCGCACAGACGATGCAGCGACGGGGGAAGAGCAGGTCGAGCAGCACACCTCTGCACGGTACGCCGCGTCATGTCACGTGTCTGCGCCGGGTCCGCGCCGGAAGTGGCGCGGCCAGATCAGCTCAGGGTCGAGTAGCTGTCGCGCGGGGGCTCGCCCTCCCGCTCGCGCCAGCGGTTGTCGGCCTCGAGCAGCTGCTCGGGACTGCCGACATCGAACCACGGTCCGGCGAAGCGGTAGCCGTACACCGGCTCCCGCTCGCACAGCCACGCGGCGAACCGGCCGGGCTGATCGGTCGGATTGCCCTCGGCCAGGTACCGCTCGATGAGCGGGGTATGCGCACGGTCATAGAGATAGGCGGCCGTGGCGACCAGGGTGCTGCGCGGCTCGGACGGCTTCTCCTCGAACGACACGAGGCGGCTGTCCTCGCCGACCTCGACCACACCGTAGTGCGTGGCCAGCTCGAGATCCCCGCAGTCGTAGACGGCGATCGCGCTCGCGGTTCCCTTCGCCTGCCGGAACTCGGCGAAGTCGGCCAGATCGAAGTCGAAGAGGTTGTCGCCGGCGACGACGAGCAGGTCGTCGTCGGCGCCGGTGCGAGCCAGCACGAAGGCGATGTCGCCGATCGCGCCGAGGCGGTCGTCGTTCGAGGTCGTCCCGTCGTCGTGGACGGTGATGCCGCCCCGGGCTCTTCCCCAGCGCTCGAAGTCGTCGGCGAAGCGGGCGTTCGTGACGACGTGGATGTCGTCGGTTACCCCCTCGACCTTGTCGCAGACCCAGTCCATCATCGGTCGTCCACCGATCGGCAGCAGTTGCTTGGCGATCGAGTCGGTCAGCGGACGCAGCCGGGTCGCGTACCCCGCGGCGAGGATGATCGCCTTCATGCCGCGACCGCTCCCGCCAGGGATTCGACGTAGGGCGCCCGGTGGACGCCGTGCTCGGTGACGATCGCCGCGATCAGGTCCGCGGGAGTGACGTCGAATGCAGGGTTGCGGGCGGCGAACCGGCCGGTCACCTCGCCCGCGGGTCGTTCCTCGATCGGGATCTCGGCGCCGCTCCGCGAGGCGAGATCGACGGTCGAGCTGGGCGCGACGACGTAGAGCGGGAGGCCGTGGTGCGCGGCGAGGACGGCGAGCGAGTACGTGCCGATCTTGTTCGCGGTGTCGCCGTTCGCGGCGATGCGATCGGCGCCGGTCACGACCGCATCGACCTCGCCGCGGGCCATCGACGACGCGGCCGCGGAATCGACGATGACCGTGTGCGGGATTGCGGCCTCCTCCAGCTCCCAGGCGGTCAGTCGCGCGCCCTGGAGGAGCGGCCTCGTCTCACCGACGAGCACGTGCGCGAGCAGGCCCTGCTCCCACGCGGTGCGCAGCGCACCCAGCGCCGTCCCGTATCCGCCCGTGGCGAGCCCGCCCGCGTTGCAGTGCGTCAGCGCCCGGGTGCCGGGCTCGAACAGCGCCGCGGCGTGCGCGGCCATCGCGCGGCAGCGCTCGACCTCCTCGCGGTGGATCTCCCGCGCCCGCTCCGCTGGATCGCCGTCCCAGCGGCGCATCTCCTCGAGCGCCCAGGCGAGGTTCACCGCGGTCGGCCGCGATCCAGCTAGCGTCGCGACCGCGGCTTCGATGTCTTCCCCGTTCCGCGCCGCCAGCGCGTACCCGTAGGCGGCGGCGATCCCGATCGCGGGCGCCCCGCGTACGGCGAGCGTCCGGATCGCGTCGGCGACCTCGGTCGCCGAGCGGCAGACGAGATCGACCTCCTCGTCGGGCAGGCGCCGCTGATCGAGGACGACGACTGCGTCGTCTCCCAGACGGATGATCCGCTCGGGCTCGAGCACCTTGCGGCAGTCTAGGCTGGCGTCCGAGCGCGCGAAACACCGCCGGCGACGCAGACGCTCGAAAAGTGCTGATCACGTCGCGGAGCCCGGCTTTGCCCGGCTCCGCTCACTACCGCCCCTCTCGACCTCAGGGAAGGGGGCCAACGGGGGAAACCGGCCGTTTCCCCCGTTCAGGTTCCCTCGTCCCAGCTCGCCAGGTACTTCGCCTGCTCCTCGGTGAGCTGGTCGATGTCGATCCCCATCGTCGCGAGCTTCAACCGGGCGATCTCGCGGTCGATCTCGTCCGGCACCGGGTACACCCTCCGCTCGAGCGACGCGGCGTTCTGCACCGCATACTCGGCCCCGAGCGCCTGGTTGGCGAAGGACATGTCCATGACGAGCGCCGGGTGGCCCTCGGCGGCGCTGAGGTTGACGAGACGCCCCTCCGCGATGAGGTACACCCGGCGGCCGTCCTCCATCGTGAACTCCTCGACGAACTCGCGCGCCTGCCGGGTTTCCGATGCCAGAGCGCGGAGCGCCGGCTTGTCGATCTCGACGTCGAAGTGCCCCGTATTGGCGAGGATGGCGCCGTCCTTCATGCGCCGCACGTGCTCGGCGACGATCACGCCCTTGTCGCCGGTGGCGGTGCAGAAGATGTCCCCGATCTCCGCCGCCTTCGCCATCGGCAGAACCTCGAAGCCGTCCATCGCCGCCTCGAGCGCCCGCATCGGGTCGACCTCGGTGACGATCACGTGTGCACCCATCCCGCGGGCCCGCGACGCGACGCCGCGTCCGACCCACCCGTAGCCGCCGACGACGAACCGCTTCCCGGCGAGCAGGACGTTGGTCGCCCGGATGATCCCGTCGATCGTCGACTGGCCGGTGCCGTAGCGGTTGTCGAACAGGTGCTTGGTCTTCGCCTCGTTGACGGCGATGATCGGGAACCCGAGCTTGCCGTCGGCCTCGAGGGCCTTCAGCCTGATCACGCCGGTCGTCGTCTCCTCTGTGCCGGCGACGATGTCGCCGAGCTGCTCCCGGCGCGCGGAGTGCAGGACGCCGATCACGTCGGCGCCGTCGTCCATCGTCAGCTGGGGCTTGTGGTCGACGGCGGCCTCGATGTGCGAGTAGTAGGTCTCGTTGTCCTCGCCCTTGATCGCGAAGACGGCGATGTCGTACTCCTCGACGAGCGCCGCGGCGACGTCGTCCTGGGTCGAGAGCGGGTTCGACGCGCACAGGACGACGTCCGCGCCGCCCGCCTTCAGCGTCCTGGCCAGATTCGCGGTCTCGGTCGTCACGTGCAGGCAGGCCGAGATCCGGTAGCCGCCGAGCGGCTGCTCGGCCTCGAAGCGGTCGCGGATCGCCGCCAGCACGGGCATCTGCCGGTCGGCCCACTGGATGCGACGGACGCCATCGGGCGCCAGCGCAAGGTCCTTCACGTCGAATCGTTTCGTCGTCGCCATCGGATCCTTTCAGTCGATTAGGCGGCCAGCAGCCGCTCGTGCTTGCGCTGCTCCCACTCGAGAGCGCTCTCTCTGCCCGCCAGCCAGGTGTGGACGGCGTCGCGCAGCCCCGGCTCGCGGCGCAGCCGCGCGGCGAAGGCGATGTCGGTGAGCTCGACGCCGAAGCGGCCGCGCAGCTCGCGCAGCGAACGGAGCTGGTTCAGCTCACGCGGCCCGTAGACGCGGTAGCCGGACGGGCGTCTCGCCGGGACGACCAGCCCCGCTTCCTCCAGGTAGCGCAACATCCGGGCCGACCAGCCTGTCTGGACGGCCGCCTTGCCGACGGTGATCTCCATCGACAGAACATTATCATAACGCTGTCAAGGTTTGCTCGTTCCCTCGCGCCCGTAGCTGTCCTCGAGCCGGACGACGTCGTCGAGGTGCGGGGTCGAGACCTCGAGGATCCGCGTGTCCTCGAGCGCCGTCACCCGGTGCACCGTGCCCGGCCCGAAGTGGAAGGCGGCGCCGGGGACGATCACCTCCTGCTCGAGGACCACGTTTCCGGCCTCGCCGACCTCCAGGTGGGCCCGGCCCTCGAGCACGTACCACGACTCCTCTTTCTCCTTGTGGAACTGGAGGCTGAGCGACTCGCCTCGACGCACGAACAGGATCTTCCCCGCGTAGCCGTCCGTCAGCGCCCAGATCAGCTCCCAGCCCCACGGTTTGTCGACCTTCCGCGGGTCGAACGTGAAGCGATCGATGCCGCTCAGGTTCGGCGAGGACAGGTCTGGGGGCACTGCGGGGCGATCCTACGCCCGCAGCCACTCCGGGTGGGCGTCAACGTGCTCCTGCGCGCGGCGGAGCTCCTTCGGGGTGTTCACGGTCAGCCACAGACCCCCGTGGCGGTACCCGCCCAGACCGCCCTCCGACGCCAGCTCGGGAAACGTCGTCGACTCGTGGTCTCCTTTGTCCGGGAAGCGGGCGATCGCCTTCTCGGAGAGGACGTAGACGCCGCAGTTGACCCAGTAGGGGACGCGGCCGCCCTCGCTGAACCCGGTGATCAGGTCGTCGTCGGTGAGCTCGACGACTCCGAACGGCGATGCCGGCCTGGCGACGGCTACGGTCGCGGCGGCACCGCTGTCCCGGTGCTTGGCGATCAGTGCGTCGAAGTCGACGTCGACCAGCTCGTCGCCGTTCAGCGCCAGCACGTCGTTCTCCTCCTCGCGTCGAGCGGCCGCGAACTTGATCCCGCCGCCCCGGCCGAGCCGCTCGGACTCCTCCGCACAGACGATCTCCGGACCGAGGCCGGCCAGCTCCTCCGCGAAGAGGCGGCCCTGTCCCGCGGCGCACGAGACGATCACTCGGCCGATACCGGCCGCCGCGAGCCGGCCGACCTGGTAGGCGGCGAGCGGCTTGCCCGCGATCTCGACGAGCGACTTCGGCCGGCCGCCCGCGGCGTCACCGAGGCGCTCCGCCTTCCCGCCGGCGAGAATGATCGCCTCCACTACTCCGGCAGGAGCTGCCGCCCGGGCTCGGCCTCGGGCAGCGAGGCGAACGGCGAGGCGACCCGGCCCATCCCCTCGTACGTGAACCCGGCCGCGCGGAGGGCATCGGCGTCGAGATGGTTGCGACCGTCGATCACGAGCGCGGTGCGCATCGTGTCCCGCAGCTCCGCCCAGGGCGCCTCCCGGAGCTCCGGCCATTCGGTGACGACCACTGCGGCGTCGGCGCCGCCGACCGCCTCGGCGACGGTCTCGGCGAGCTCGATCCCGCCCAGGACGTCCTTCGCGTCGGCGACCGGGTCCCACGCCACCACCTGTGCTCCCTCCGCGAGCAGCCGCGAGGTCAGCACCCTGCTCGGCGCCTCGCGCAGGTCGTCGGTGTGTGCCTTGAAGGCGAGGCCGAGGAGCGCGATCCGCTTGCCGTGCAGCGAGCCGAGGTGCTTCTGGAGCTTGGCCACGGGCCGCCGCATCTGGAGCTCGTTCACCTCCATCACCGCCGTGACGAGGTGGAAGTGGTAGCCGGAGTTGCCGGCGAGCAGCTTCAGGAAGGACATGTCCTTCGGGAAGCAGGAGCCGCCGTAGCCGAGGCCGGCCCGGAGGTAGTGCGTGCCGATCCGCTTGTCGAGGCCCATCCCCCGCGCCACCTGCTCGACGTCTGCTCCGACGAGCTCGCAGACGTTGGCGATCTCGTTGATGAAGCTGACCCTGGTCGCGAGGTAGGCGTTCGCGGCCAGCTTGACCATCTCCGCCGAGGGAACGTCCATCCGGACGACGGGCGCCCCGAGCGGATCGTGCAGCGCCTCGACCCCGTCGCCGTCGGCCTCGGCGAAGGAGCCGACGACCACACGGTCGGAGTGCAGGAAGTCGCGGACGGCGGTGCCCTCGGCGAGAAACTCGGGGCACGAGGCGTAGCCGACGCGGTCGAGCCCGCGGCCGTCGAGCGCGGCCCGCGCTTTCTCGCCCGTGCCGACCGGCACGGTGCTCTTCATCACGAGCACGGGCCGGTCGAGGTCGGCCGGGAGCGACTCGATCACCGACCAGACGTTCGAGAGGTCGGCGTCGCCGGAGGGAGTTGGCGGCGTGCCGACGCAGACGAAGAGAAACTCGCTCTCCCCAGCCGCCTCGTCCATCGACAGCGTGAAGCTGAGCCGCTCCGCGTTCCGCGCGATCAGCTCCTCGAGGCCGGGCTCGTGGAACGGGATCTCGCCCCGCTGGAGCGCCGCGATCCGCTCCGGCACGACGTCTCGAATCACCACCGTGTGACCGAGCTCGGCCATGCACGCCCCGCTGACCAGCCCCGCGTACCCGGCGCCGAAGAAGGCGATCCGTGCCATCGGCCGTGAAGCCTACTTCGTCGCCGCGAGGGGCTCGAGGCCCTTGGCGATCGCGATCATCGTCTCGTTGGAGAGATCGTCGAGCAGGGAGTTGACGACCCAGTAGCTGACGCCCTTCTGGCGCAGCACGACCATGTGCAGCTTCGGGCCGTTGAAGTAGAAGTCGTACGCCCGGCCGCCCAGGATGTGGTGGACGCTGCGGTCGCCGAGCACCGGCGCATCGAGCCAGTCGGTCTCCTCGATCCCCCAGTACGCGCCGCCCGCAGTGCGGAAGACGAGGCGGACGGCCTTGTCGCTCTCGTGGATCCGGTAGGCGCGCAACGGCTTGAGCCGGTCCGGTGCGGACGAGCTCTCCATCACCGTCGGCGTCATCAGCCTGAACGGCACCTTCGCCTGCGTCTCGCGCAGGAGCGTGAGCGTGTCGTAGGGGTTCGACACCACCTGGGCCGGCTCGCGCTTGACCGGCGCCCGCTGGGCGGGGCCGGCGGCGATCGTGCCGTGGAACGGGGTGCCGACGACCACCGTGGTCATCGTGTTCCGCTGGAGCGGCACGATCTGGGCCGGGAGCCGCTCGACGTCGGCCGGTGCGAACAGCTTCGCCAGCGCCTTCGCCGCCGCCTCCGACCGTTTCACGCGCGGGTTCCAGTACACCTTGGACGGGAAGTAGTTGGTGCGGGGGGCGTTTCCGGTCGCGTTCTCGGGCGGATCCACGACCCGGTAGCCGCGCTGGCCGAGCTGGTAGCCCGCGTCGCCGGCCGCGCCCGGGACGCCGTTGCCGTTCAGGACGGTGACCGTCGTCTGCGCCGGTGCGGGCGTCGCCGTCTTCACCTTGCGGCCGAGCGCGACGTTCGTCGCCGTATCCGCCGCGGTCACGTCCGGGCTCAGCCAGTCCTGCACGGCCGCCTGGATGTTCGAAGGATCGGTGCGCAGGTCGGCATAGCCGGTCAGCCCCTGGATCTGCGTCTGGAAGAAGTGGCCGGAGGGGAGACGGTACGCGAACAGCGCGTAGCTCAGCACGGTCTTGCCGGAGAGCTCGCCGCCGCCGCCGACGCCGACCTCGATGTTCTTGGTCAGCGTGCCGACGACGCCCGGCACCTTCGTGATCGAGAAGCTGTGGGCGAGCTGGAACTTCATCGCCTTCACGAACTGCTGCTGGCGCACGACCCGGAAGAGGTCGGAGTCGGTGTGCCGGTACCGGACGTAGTCGAGCGCGGCCCCGCCGGTGAGCAGCTGGTAGCCGGGCTGGAGGTTGATCGTCGCGTAGCCGAAGGCCGGGCTGATCCCCGCGTTGTCGTTGAAGTAGCGGCGGTCGACGTCGATCCACACGCCGCCGAGCTTGTTGACGATCTGCTTGGACCCGCGGAAGTTGACCGTGATCAGGTAGTTGATCGGCAGCCCGATCAGGTCCCGCACCGTCTGGAGCGTTCCCTTCGACCCGCAGTTCGCATACGCGGAGTTGATCTTGCCGACGAAGACCGGTTGCCCGGGGCAGTGCACGTTGACGGTCATGTCGCGGGGGAACGACATCATCGAGACGGTCTTCGTCTCCGGGTCGGCGCGCAGCAGCATCACCGTGTCCGAGCGCGACGGCTGGGCGGCCGACTCGCCGGCCCGGTGGTCGTAGCCGATCACCAGCGCGATCGCCGCATGGCCGGGAGGCGGGGGCTCACCGAGGAACTTCTGCGCCGCCTTCGCGTCGGCCGAGTGCGCACGGACGGCCGCGACGCTCTCGTGGAACCAGAGATAGATGCCCGCGACCAGAGCGATCGCGAGCATCGCGACCACGATCGCGATCCAGAGGAGCACACGCCCGACGATCCGCAGGTTCGAGCGAGGCGGCGGGTCGGGCTGCCGGTAACGGGACATCGGGGTCAGCGCCGACGGCGGGAGGACCGAATGGCCGTTCCCGTCGAGGCCGCTGCCCCGTCCGATTCCTCGCTTCAGCGTGGTACGCAAGAGACTGCGCTTCGTCCAGAAATACGACGCCTCGAACGAGGCGCCGCCGCGACCCAGGATAGCCGACGAAGTCGCCGACCCCGGGGTCTACCGGGTGACTATCGCACCCGCGATGCGACGCGCGCGACGAGCGCCCGCTCGAGCGCGGCGGGCAGCGGCCTTCCGATCCCGAGAAAGATCATCGCGACGTCGACGCTTCGGCGATTGAAGAGGACCATGTCGACCGCGAACGGCACCGTCGCCGTCGGACTCTTCAGCGACATGACGATCCAGTACGCGCTGCTCGAGTCGCCGACCTTCGGAAAGCCGAGGGGACCGGTCGAGAGCACGCGCGCGGTGCTCGGCTTCTTGATCTGCTTCAGGAAGAGCTCGCCGAAGCAGCCCGGCAACTGCGGCGCCGCGACCCGCCGGAACGCCGTCCGCGCGCCCCGGACCGACCGGAACACGCCCGTCGACGCCGAGACGAACGAGCCGTCCGCCCGGGTGAAGTCGGGCGAGCCGTAGTCGCCGACCTCGACCAGGTCCGAGTTGTCAGGGTCGTACGTCGAGCAGCGCGGATTCGACTGGTCCTTGTTGTTCGACCGCTCGGCCTTCCAGCCGGCTCCGAGATCGGCGAGCCGGATCGAGGCGGCGCGCGCACGCGCCTGCCCGGCCTTGGTGATTCGCTTCTGCGGGTCGCCCTTGGCGGCGAACGCCGTGCTCGCTCTCGCCGCGGCCAGCACGACCACGGCAAGAGCGGCCCACTTCACGGACCGATCATCTCACACCTCGGCGCGTGCGACGGGCTCGTAGCCGAGGTTCTGCCGCAGCCGCTCCTCGGCCTCCTCGAGCGCGATCCCCTGCCGCGCCGCGTAGTCGACGACCTGATCGTGCCCGAGCCTGCCCAGGGAGAAGTAGCGCGCCTCCGGATGGGCGAAGTAGATCCCACTGACACTCGCCGCCGGGAGCGTCGCGTGCGTCTCCGTCAGCTCGAGGCCGGCCCGGTCGGCGTCGAGCAGCTCGAACAGCTTCGTCTTCTCGGCGTGGTCGGGGCAGGCCGGATAGCCGAACGCCGGCCTGATCCCGCGGTAGCGCTAGGCGACGAGTTCGTCGTTCGACAGCCTCTCATCCGGCGCGTACCAGGCGCGGCGAGCCTCGGCGTGCAGCCACTCGGCGAATGCCTCGGCGAGCCGGTCGGCGAGCGCCTTCGCCATGATCGCGCGATAGTCGTCGTGCTCCGCCTCGTAGCGGGCGGCGAGCTCGTCGGCCCCGTGGATGCCGACGGCGAAGGCGCCGATCGCGTCGCCGGCCGGAGCGACGAGGTCGGCGAGGCACCGGTTCGGCCGGGCGTCGCCGTAGTCGGACTGCTGGCGGAGGAACGGAAAGCGCGTGCCGTCGTCGAGGACGACGTCGTCGCCTTCGCCGCGCGCACCCCAGAAGCCGTAGACGCCCCTCGGCTCCAGGAGGGAGCCGCTCGTGATCTCGCCGAGCAGCGCGAGTGCGTCGTCGTACAGCTCGCGGGCCTCGGGACGCTCGAGGATCGCAGGAAATCTCCCCTTCAGCTCCCACGCGTGGAAGAGGAACTGCCAGTCGATCACCTCGGCCAGCGTGCCCAGGTCGGGCTCGACGAGGCGCGCGCCGGTGAACGGGGGCGCGGGCAGGTCGAAGAACGGGACGCGCTGGCGGTTCTCGCGTGCGGCGGCGAGCGGAAGCAGCGGCTTCCGCTCCCGGTCGGCGTGCTGGACCCGGAGCCGCTCCTGGAGCTCGCGGTTCTCGCGGTCGAAGTCGCCGAGGCGGCCGGGGTCGAGCAGGCTCGAGACGGCGGCGACCACGCGCGAAGCGTCGAGCACGTGCACCGTCGGACGGGAGTACTCGGGCGCGATCCGGACGGCGGTGTGCTGCTTCGAGGTCGTCGCCCCGCCGATCAGGAGCGGCAGATCGAGGCCGCGACGCTCCATCTCACGCGCGACCGAGACCATCTCGTCGAGCGACGGGGTGATCAGCCCGGAGACGCCGACGACGTCCGCACCCCGCTCCGCAGCGGTGTCGAGAATGCGGTCCGCAGGAACCATCACGCCCAGGTCGATCACCTCGTAGTTGTTGCAGCCGAGCACGACCCCGACGATGTTCTTGCCGATGTCGTGCACGTCTCCCTTCACCGTCGCGAGCACGACCGTGGCCTGCGCGCGGGAGCTGCCGGCGTTCTCCGCCTCCATGAACGGCTCGAGGTAGGCGACCGCGCGCTTCATCGCCCTGGCGCTCTTCACCACCTGCGGCAGGAACATTCGGCCCGACCCGAAGAGATCGCCGACGATCTTCATCCCGTCCATCAGCGGCCCTTCGATCACGTCCAGCGGCCGGGCGTGTCGCCGGCGGGCCTCCTCGACGTCGTCCTCGACGAAGTCGACGATCCCGTGGACGAGCGCGTGCGACAGTCGCTCCTCGACCGGGGCCTCGCGCCAGGAGAGGTCGACCTCGCGCTTCGTCGCATCGCCCGCTACCCGGCCCGCGTACTCGACGAGGCGCTCGGTCGCGTCGGGCCTTCGGTTCTGGAGAACGTCCTCGACGAGCTCGAGCAGCTCGGGAGGGATGTCCTCGTATACCATCAGCTGACCGGCGTTGACGATCCCCATGTCGAGCCCGGCCTGGATCGCGTCGTAGAGGAAGGCGGCGTGCATCGCCTCGCGCACGGCGTCGTTGCCGCGGAGGGCGAACGAGAGGTTCGAGATCCCGCCGCTCACCTTCGCGCCCGGACAGCGCTCCTTGATCCGCGGAACGGCCCCGATGAACGCCTTCGCGAACTCGTCGTGCTCCTCGATGCCGGTCGCGACCGCGAGCACGTTCGGATCGAAGATCACGTCCTCCGGAGGGAAGCCGCTCTCGACGAGCAGGCGGTACGCGCGCTCGCAGATCTCGACCTTCCGGTCTGCGGTCGCCGCCTGCCCTTCCTCGTCGAACGCCATCACGACGACTGCGGCGCCGAAGTCGCGGGCGATGCCCGCGTGCTCGAGGAACGCCGCCTCGCCCTCCTTGAGGCTGATCGAGTTGACGATCCCCTTGCCCTGGACGCAGCGGAGACCGGCCTCGATCGCCGCCCACCGGGAGCTGTCGATCATGATCGGGATCCGCGCAACCTCGGGCTCGGTCGCGATCAGGTTCAGGAAGGTGGCCATCGCCTGCTCGGAGTCGAGCAGGTCGGCGTCCATGTTCACGTCGAGGATGTTCGCTCCGCCGCGGACCTGCTCGAGGGCGACCCCGACCGCTCCCTGGTAGTCGCCTGCCTCGACGAGCGCGCGGAAGCGGGTCGACCCGGTGACGTTCGTCCGCTCGCCGATCATCACGAAGCCGGTGTCCTCGGTGATCACGAACGGCTCGAGACCGGACAGCCGGGTTCGCGGCTCGCGCAGGGGCACGGCTCTCGGCGCGAGGCCCCTGGTCGCGTCGACGATCGCCCTGATGTGCTCGGGCCTCGTCCCACAGCAGCCGCCGACGACGTTGACCAGCCCGTCGCGCGCGAACTCGGCGAGCAGGCGGCTCGTGTCCGGCGGCTGCTCGTCGTATCCGCCGAACGCGTTCGGCAGCCCGGCGTTCGGGTGGCAGGAGACGTGCGTCGGCGCGATCCGGGCGAGCGCCTCGACGTGCGGGCGGATCTGCGCGGCGCCGAGGGAGCAGTTGACGCCGACGATCAACGGCTCGGCGTGCTCGACCGCGATCCACCACGCGTCGATCGTCTGGCCGGAGAGCGTCCGCCCCGAGAGGTCGACGATCGTCACCGACAGCCAGAGCGGCAGGTCGGGGGCGACCTCGCGCGCAGCGGCGATCGCGGCCTTCCCGTTCAGGGTGTCGAAGATCGTCTCGACGAGAACGAGGTCGACGCCCCCCGCCTGCAGCGCGGTGATCTGCTCCGCATAGGCGTCCTTCACCTGATCGAAGGTGTGCGTGCGGTACGCCGGATCCTCGACGCGCGGCGACAGCGACAGCGTCACGTTCAGCGGTCCGACCGAACCGGCGACGAAGCGCGGGCGGGACGGATCCTTCGCCGTCCACTCGTCGGCGGCCGCACGTGCGATGCGCGCCCCGGCGAGGCTCAGCTCCGGAACGGAGCCTTCGAGCCCGTAGTCAGCCTGGCCGATCGAGGTCGCCGTGAAGGTGTTCGTGGTCGCGATGTCCGCGCCCGCCGCGAAGTACTCGTCGTGGATCGACGCGATGATCTCCGGGTGGGTGAGGTTGAGCAGGTCGGGGTCGCCGCGAACGTCGGTCGGGTGCGCGGCGAACGCCTGCCCGCGCCATTCCTCCTCGGTCAGACCGCGTCCCTGGAGCAGTACGCCCCAGGCGCCGTCGAGGACGAGGATCCGCTCGCGGAGGAGGCTCTCGAGTGTCGTTCGCGCGTCCGTCATTCCGTCGCCTTCTGCCTAAAGGGTCGGGAGCGGTCGCTCGCGGCGCTTTAGGCGTTTTGGTCACCCGGTCGCCAAGCTGCCTGTCAAAGCTCTCCGGGACGACTCAGGCTACCAGAGCGTCCGGGCCGGATCGAAACGGCGCAGGCGGCGGTCCCTCGTGACGAGCACTGCGCCATGAGCCTGGGCCGTTGCGAAGATGAGCCGGTCGGCGGGGTCGCCGGGAAAAGGATCGCGGAGGAGAGCGGCTGCAACGCCGACGTCCGGCGTGACCGGTAGCGCGACCACGCGGTCAGCGGCGAGAGCGATGCGGATCCAGAAAGCGACGTCGCGCTCGAGCCGGATCCGCGCTCGCCGAACGAGGCCGGCGAGCTCGAAGCAGCTGATCGCCGAAACTCCGATGCCGTCCGCGCGGTCGATTGCGCTTCGCGCAGCGCGCGACAGGCGGCCGGGATCGTCCGACCACCAGAGCCAGGCGTGCGTGTCGAGGACGATCAGCGTTCGACGTCCCAGGCCTCGTCGATCGGCTCGATTAGCTCCTCGTCCGACACGAGGTACGTGACGCTTCCGCGGAGCGATGGAAGTTCTTCGACCGGAACGACCTGCGCGACCGGCTTGCCGCGCTTCGTGACGACGATCGGCTGCCCACTCGCTGCGACGTCATCGAGCAAGGCGAGACATTCCGCCTTGAACCGCCCTGCTGCGATCAGGCGCGCCTTCATGACTATGGTCATAGTATCATGGACATATAGGGGGACGCCGGCCGTCCCGCTCCGGGTGCGCAGATCGAGGCCCCGGGGGACTGCCGCTGGCGGACTGGCGGACTAGATGTGCTCTGGTCCGGCAGAGGCGCGCGGACGGATCGGGCCGTCGCCGCCGCCCGTCGCGACCGCGAGCTGGTTCTCGGCGTGCTTGACGCGCTGCTCGAGCTGCCAGCGGTCCGCCTCCGACTGCCCTGCCTCGATCTCCGCCAGCTCCGCCTGCGCGGCCTCGAGCTGCTCCTGGGCCCGAGCGACGTCGATCTCGGCGACGTCAACCGCATCGTCGACGAGCGCCAGCGCGCGGTCCTGCTCGACCTTGAAGAACCCGGGGCCGGTCGCGAACTCGCGCACGTCCTCGCCGCGGCGCACATGGATGCGGGTCGAGCCCGCCTTCAGGAGTCCGATGAGCGGCGCGTGACGGGCGAGGACGCCGATCTCGCCGTCGGCGCCGGGCACGACCAGCATCTCCGCCTCGCCGTCGAACGCGGAACCGTCCGGTGTGACGAGCGAGACCTCGAACGTCGCCATCGGCGCCCCTGCCGCTACGCGGCGGCCGCTTCCTCGCGGCCCGCCTTCGCGGCCTCTTCGATCGTGCCGGCCATGTAGAAGGACTGCTCGGCGAGGTCGTCGTGCTTGCCGTCGAGGATCTCCGCGAAGCCCGTGACCGTGTCCTCGAGCTTCACGTACACGCCCGGTCGTCCGGTGAAGACCTCGGCGACGCTCATCGGCTGCGAGAAGAAGCGCTCGATCTTCCGCGCGCGCTGGACGACGAGCTTGTCCTCGTCGGAGAGCTCGTCCATACCGAGGATGGCGATGATGTCCTGGAGATCCTTGTAGCGCTGGAGCACCTCCTGGACGCGGGTCGCCGTCTCGTAGTGCTCCTGCCCGACGATGCTCGACTGGAGGGCCCGCGAGTTCGAGCCGAGCGGATCGATCGCCGGGTAGATGCCCTTCTCGGAGATCGAGCGCGCAAGCGTGATGAACGCGTCGAGGTGCGCGAAGGTGTTCGCCGGCGCCGGATCGGTGAGGTCGTCCGCGGGCACGTAGATCGCCTGCACGGACGTGATCGACCCGACACGAGTGGAGGTGATCCGCTCCTGGAGCTGGCCCATCTCGGTGGCGAGCGTCGGCTGGTAGCCGACCGCGCTCGGCATTCGCCCGAGGAGGGCCGAGACCTCGGAGCCCGCCTGGACGAACCGGAAGATGTTGTCGACGAAGAAGAGGACGTCCTGGCCCTCGTCTCGGAAGTACTCGGCCATCGTCAGTCCGGACAGGCCGACGCGGAGACGGGCGCCCGGCGGCTCGTTCATCTGCCCGTAGACGAGCGCGACGCGGTCGATCACGCCGGATTCGGTCATCTCGAGCCAGAGGTCGTTGCCCTCGCGCGTGCGCTCGCCGACGCCGGCGAACACCGAGACGCCGCCGTGCTGCTCGGCGACGTTGTGGATCAACTCCTGGATCAGCACCGTCTTGCCCAGCCCGGCGCCGCCGAAGAGGCCGATCTTGCCGCCCCGGACGAACGGTGCGATCAGGTCGATCACCTTGATCCCCGTCTCGAAGATCTCCGCCTTCGGCGACAGATTCTTGAAGGCCGGCGGATCGCGGTGGATCGGCCAGCGCTCACCCGTCGCAGGCTCTTTCTGGTCGACGGGCTCGCCGAGCACGTTCCAGAGCCGGCCGAGCGTCTCCTTGCCGACCGGGACGCTGATCGGCGCGCCGGTGTCGACGACGTCGACGCCGCGCGGCAGGCCGTCCGTGGAGTCCATCGCGACCGCGCGCACGCGATCGTCGCCGAGGTGCTGCTGCACCTCGGCGATCAGGTCGAGCGCGGAGCCGCCGTCGCCGCCGTCGAAGGTGATCCTGAGCGCATTGTTGATCTCGGGCAGGCTCTCCGGGAAGACCACGTCGATGACTACGCCCTTCACCTCGACGACCGTACCCACGTTGTGTTCAGCCATTGGCCTCCTGAGGAGACGAGAAAGGGAAGGTACGAAGAGCGTTCGCGCCGAGCTGCGCCGGAGCGCCGCGAGTCTAGCGGAGCAGGAACCGGCAGCCCCCGCTAACCGTTCGCGCCCGGGCGGCGTCTAACGAGGTAGATGCCTCATCGCCGAGCCCTGCCAGAGGAATGCGTGCGCGCGTGCAAGTGGGCCTCGCTCCGCCTCGACTCGCACCTGTCGGAGATCGAGGACAAGCTGCTCCAGGCGCACCTCGCCCGCTGTCTCGACTGCCGCGCCCTCGCGGACGGCATGACCGCCGCCACCCTGACGCTGCGCGCGAGGCCGCTGGAGGAGCCGGCGTTCGCCTTCCAGGCTCCGCGCAGGCGAGGGGCGCGGGCGCTCAGGCTCCGAGCGGCGACGGCTGCGGCGGCAGCTGCCGCCGTCGTCGGCCTCAGCGGGCTCGTCAGCTTCGAGCTCGCGACCGGCCGCGCCCCGAGCGCCTCCGTCGCGAATCCGAAGCTGATCGGCCTCAAGGAGGAGCAGATGGACGAGCTCGACTCGGCCGGGCGCAGACCGAGAGAGGTGCCGCGCGGACTGACGGCGGCAAGACAGATGACCGTGGCTAGCGGCAGCACCGTCGCGCCGCCGCGCCCCGCCGAGGTCTCGACGAGATTGCTCGACAGATGAACCGCGAACACGACCCGAGGAGGTAGGCGACTGGGGGAAACGAGACCGCACGACGTTGGGACGCTCGACACGATCCCAGCGCAGATCGGTTAGGATCGACCCTTCTCCGCGCCGATGCCGGAGGACCAGAGCTTCTCGGCGTCGTCGTAGGAAGGACCGACTCCGAACCCTTACGAGGGAGGAACAAAAAAAAATGCAGAGAAGATCGATTATGTGGGCCGGGCTCGTCGCGTTGCTCGCGATCGCGGTCGGTACGTCCAGCGCAGCGACCGGCAAGCTTGGCCACTCCAGCAAGGCCGGGTTGCTACGCATGTCGATCGGTGCAGAGCCCCCGTCGCTCGACGCCGGGCTCGCCACCGACACGACGTCGTCCAGCATCCTGTACAACCTGATGGATCCGCTGATCCGGCTCGGCCCCGGCCCCGCGCTGAAGCCACTACCCGGCGCGGCCTCGAGCTGGACGGTGAAGGGGGCCGTCGTCACGCTGAACCTGAACAAGGCGGTCAAGTGGTCGAACGGTGCGCCGACGACCGCTCAGGACTACGTCTACTCCTGGCTGCGCACGATCTCGCCGCAGCTCGGCGCCGACTACGCCTACCAGTTCTTCGGCGTCAAGGGCGCCGAGGCGTACAACTCGTGTGATCCGGCGAAGGCGGACTGCAACGCGCTGCGCTCCCAGGTCGGGATCAAGGCGCTGGGTCCGTACAAGCTCCAGATCACGCTCACCTCTCCGCAGCCCTGGTTCATCCAGCAGCTGGCGCACACCTCGTTCCTGCCGGTGTACAAGCCGGCCGTGGACAAGCACGGCAACAAGTTCACGGAGGCGGGCAACTTCGTCGGGAACGGGCCGTTCAAGCTGGCCTCGTGGAAGCACGACGCCTCGATCGTGATCGTCAAGAACGCGAAGTGGCGTCTGGCGCGGACGGTGAAGCTGAGCCGCGTCGAGATGCCGATCATCGTCGAGGGCGCGACGGCGGAGAACGCCTTCGACGCCAACAACATCGACGTGAGCACCACCGGCGTCCTCCCGCAGGACATCCCGAAGTACAAGAAGAACGGGGCCCTGCAAATCGACCCGGCGCTCGGCACCTACTACTACGGGTTCAACGTCAAGAACATCACCGACGTGAACCAGCGCCGCGCGATGGCGTTCGCGATCGACCGCAAGGCGATCATCAAGTACATCACCCAGGCCGGGCAGGTGCCGGCGAAGGGCTTCACCCCGCGGGGGATCGCCGGCGGCCCGACGATCGACAAGAACAGCTTCATGCCGGCCACCCACCAGACCGCGAAGGCGAAGGCGTTTCTGGCGAAGGTGGCGAGCCCGAAGAAGAACATCCACCTGTACATCAACAACTCTCCGGGCCACATCAAGATCGCGACCGCGATCCAGGCCTACTGGAAGCAGCTCGGCATCCAGTCGGACATCAAGGTCCAGGAGTGGAAGCAGTACCTCCAGTTCCTCGGCCCGCCGCCGAACTCCGACGTCGACGTGTACCGGCTGGGCTGGATCTACGACTTCCCGGATGCCTACAACGGGCTCGTCCTCTGGACGTGCAACTCCGGGAACAACAACACGAACTTCTGCAACAAGAAGTACGACAGCCTGGTCAACCAAGCGACCAGGACGCCGGACTTCGACAAGCGCGTGCTCCTGTACCAGCAGGCCGAGAACATCCTCACCGGCCCGAACGGCGACCTGCCGATCATGCCGATCTACTGGTACACGTTCACCGAGCTGGTTCACCACAACAAGGTCAAGGGCTTCCTCACCGAGCCCACGAGTCAGTGGGACCTGACGAAGGTGTCGACCTCCTAGACCGACCAAGCCGTCCTCGGCTGACGGGCAGGGCGCCGCGCGCGCCCTGCCCGTTCCCTTCCGGGGACTCGACCAGGGACAATCGCGCCCCATGCTCACGTTCATCGTCAGGCGGGCAATCTGGACTCTCCCCGTGATCCTGTTCGTGATCCTGCTGACGTTCGGGATGATGCGGCAGATCAAGGGGAACCCGTTCCAGGTCACCGAGCGGGCGGTCCCGCCGTCGATCCAGCGCAACCTCGACCGCAAGTACCATCTCGATCGGCCCTGGTACGTTCAGTACGCCTACTACGTCGAGGGCGTCGTCAGGTTCGACCTCGGCCCCTCGCTCGTGCAGCGGAACCAGTCCGTGAACGACGTGATCAGGGAGCACTTCCCGGTCTCGCTGAGGCTGGGACTGTTCGCGATGATCTGGGCGATGCTCGTCGGCGTCCCGCTCGGGGTCTTCTCGGCGCTGAAGCAGAACACGATGTTCGACTACGCGTCGATGACGTTCGTGAACGCGGGCTACGCGCTGCCGAACTTCCTCGTCTCGACGCTCCTGATCTACTTCTTCGCGGTCAAGTGGGGACACGCCACCGGCTTCCCGACGAACGGGATCGAGGGCGGCTGGAAGTCCTGGATCCTGCCCGCGGCGGCGCTCGGCCATGCGCCGATGACATACTTCGCCCGGATCGTGCGCGGATCGATGCTCGAGACGCTGCAGGCGGACTACATCCGCACCGCGAAGGCGAAGGGACTGCGCTGGCGACGGGTGGTCGGCCTGCACGTCCTTCGCAACTCGCTGATCCCGGCGGTCACGGCCGCCGCGCCGCTGCTCGGCTACCTGATCTCCGGCTCGTTCATCGTCGAGTTCATCTTCGGGATCCCCGGCATCGGCCGCTATTTCGTCACCTCGGTCACGGGGCGTGACTACTCGGTGACGATGGGCATCACCGTCATGCTCTCGGTGATCATCATCGTCGCCAACCTCGCCGTCGACATCCTCTACCGTTACCTCGACCCCCGGACGCGAGACGTCCGCGCCTGATGCTCACCGAGCGCCGCGAGAACTTCGAGACCACGCTGATCCGCACCGCGGAGGCCCGGGGGCGCGAGGCCGGCGCCGCGCTCCAGCGCGCGTCGCTCTGGCGCGATGCGCTCTGGCGCTTCTCGAGGAACCGCGGCTCGGTCGTCGCCGCGATCGCGTTCGTCGTCATGCTCGGCTTCGTGTACATCACGCCGATGGTCGCTTCCGCATCGCCCTACGACGTCGACTTCTCGAAGGCGTATCTCCCCGTGAGCTGGGCCCATCCCTTCGGCACGGACGAGTTCGGGCGCGACCTCCTCGTCCGTACCGCTCTCGGCGGGCGCGTCTCCGTTCAGATCGGCTTCGTGGCGACGATCGCGATCATGGTCGTCGGGATCGCCTACGGTGCGATCTCCGGCTTCGCCGGCGGGTGGCTCGACAACGGTCTGATGCGCTTCCTCGACGCGCTGTACGGGCTCCCCTACCTTCCGTTCGCGATCATCACGCTCGCGATCTTCGGCACGGTGAACTTCTGGACGATGGTCGTCGCCCTCACCGTCGCCTCCTGGTTCACCACCGCGAGGGTGATGCGAGGCCAGATCATCAGCCTCAAGGAGAACGACTACGTGCGGGCCGCGCACGCCGTCGGCGCCCGCTGGTACCGGGTGCTGTTCCGTCACCTCCTGCCCAACACGCTCGGGGTGATCATCGTCTTCGTCTTTCTCGAGCTGCCCGGCGTCGTGCTCGGGGAGGCGTTCCTGTCGTTCCTCGGCCTCGGGATCAATCCGCCGAAGGCCTCGTGGGGGACGCTGGCCCAGGACGGCTACACGTCGTATCAGTCGCACCCGTTCCTGATCGTCATCCCCAGCGTCGCGATCGCGTGGCTGATCCTCAGCGCGTTCTTCATCGCCGACGGCCTGCGCGACGCGCTCGACCCCCGAACCAGGGTGAACTAGCGTGGCGCTGCTCGAGGTCGACGACCTCCGGACGTTCTTCAAGACGCGGGAGGGTGAGGTGCACGCGGTCGACGGCGTCTCGTTCACCCTCGAGAAGGGGAAGACGCTCGGGATCGTGGGCGAGTCCGGGTGCGGCAAGTCGGTGACCGCGCTTTCGATCATGGGCCTCATTCCACCGCCCGGGCGGATCGTCTCCGGCTCGGTGACGTTCGACGGCCGAGACCTGGCCCGCGCCAAGCAGCGCGAGCTGGAGGACCTGCGCGGGGACGAGATGGCGATGATCTTCCAGGACCCGATGACGTCGCTGAACCCGACGCTGACGATCGGGACCCAGATCACGGAGACGATCCGGCGCCATACGGAGATGACGCGAGAACAGGCCCGCGAGCGCGCGATCAAGCTGCTCGACGAGGTCCGGATCCCGAACGCCGCCTCCCGCCTCGACGACTACCCGCACCGCTACTCGGGCGGAATGCGCCAGCGGGTGATGATCGCGATCGCGCTCTCCTGCAACCCCAAGTTGCTGATCGCCGACGAGCCGACGACCGCCCTCGACGTCACCGTCCAGGCCGGGGTGCTCGACCTGCTCGCCGACCTCCGCGCCGAGTACGAGATGTCGATGATCATCATCACCCACGACATGGGCGTCGTCGCCGAGACCGCCGACGACCTCATCGTCATGTACGCGGGTCAGGTCGTGGAGCACGCGAACGTGTTCGATCTGTTCGACTCCCCCGAGCACCCGTACACCGAGGCGCTGCTCGCCGCGCTCCCGCAGCTCGAGGGCGAGAACGTACGCGAGGGGCGCCTCGTCTCGATCCCCGGTCGGCCGCCCGACCTGATCGTACCCCCGCCCGCCTGCCGCTTCGCCCCCCGGTGCGTGTTCGCAGGGCAGGACGACTGCGCGACCGTGATGCCGGAGCTGCGGGAGATCCGCCCCGGCCACTGGGTGCGCTCCGCACACCCGGCGTCGGAGCGCGCCGGCCATCCCGTGAGCGTCTCATGAGGTCGCGTGCCTGGGGTCTCGGCGACCGCCTCAGAGGACGAACGAGCCAGGACCTGGATCGGCCGGAAGCTCCTGCTCCGGCGCCGTCGGGCGGGAACCGAGCGGCCGCCGGCAAGGAGCCCGAGCCGCTGCTCGTCGTCTCGAACCTGAAGAAGTACTTCCCGGTGAAGAAGGGCCTGCTGTTCGAGCGGGCGGTCGATTACGTGAAGGCCGTCGACGACGTCTCCTTCGACATTCGCGAGGGCGAGACGGTCGGCCTGGTCGGCGAGTCGGGCTCGGGCAAGTCGACGACCGGCTACTGCGTGCTCCAGTTGCTGAAGCCGACCGGCGGGTCGGTCCGCTTCCTCGGCCGCGAGCTGACGACGATGCCGCGCGCGGCGCTGCGGGACATGCGCCGGGAGATGCAGCTCGTCTTCCAGGACCCCTACGCCTCGCTGAACCCGCGGATGACGGTCGGCGACATCGTCGTCGAGCCGCTCCTCGTCCACCGCATCGGCGACCGGCGCACCCGGCGTCGCACGGCCGAACGGCTGCTCGAGGTGGTCGGCTTCAGCCCCGACTTCATCAACCGCTACCCGCACGAGTTCTCGGGAGGCCAGCGTCAGCGAATCGGCGTTGCCCGCGCGCTCGCCCTCAATCCGAGGCTGATCATCTGCGACGAGCCCGTGTCCGCGCTCGACGTCTCGATCCAGGCCCAGATCCTGAACCTGCTGAAGGACCTCCAGAAGGAGTTCGGCCTCTCGTACCTGTTCATCGCCCACGACCTGGCCGTCGTCCGGGAGATGAGCGACCGGATCGCGGTCATGAGCAAGGGCGAGATCGTCGAGCACGGCCGAGCCGATGACGTGTACAAGCACCCGAAGAACGAGTACACGAGGGCCCTGCTGGCGGCGGTCCCGGTTCCCGATCCACGCAAGATGCGCATCCGCCGCGAGGAGCGGCGGAAGTTCAAGGATGTCCTGGCCGAGCCGGTCTAGGCTCTCCATCGCTCACAAGCTGCTCCTCGGCGCCGTGGTCGTCGCAGCGGTGCTGGGGCTGATCACGGCGGCGACGATGCTCGGCGGATCGGAGAAGCCGAAGCTCTCCGCCGCCGCGACGGCCGAGTGGGCCTTCGCGCCGCCGATGCCGCACCGGCGGAGCTACACCGCGTCCGCGAAGCTCGGCGGCAAGATCTACGTCGCCGCCGGGATGGTCGGCAACACCGGGCGGCCACTCGATCTGTTCGAGCGCTTCGACCCGGCCACGAACCAGTGGACATCGCTTCCCTTCGTTCCGGAGTCGTTCAGCGCCGCGGCCGGAGCGGCCCTCGGCGGACGGATCTACGTCGTGGGCGGGAACGGCACCTCGAAGGCGGCGAACGGACGGCAGGTGTACGCATACGACGTCGCCCGCAGGAGCTGGAGGAGGATTGCTTCCCTCCCGGTTCCGCGGACGAACCTCGCCGTCGTCCCGCTCGGAGGCAAGCTGTACGCGATCGGCGGGCTGGATCCCGTACACGCCACCCGCACGGTGTTCGCGTACGACCCGGCGCGGAACCGCTGGCTCCCCGCCGCCTCCCTGCCCGAGGCGCTGCACGCACTCACCGCAGTCGCGTTCCGCGGCGAGATCTGGGTGATCGGCGGCCAGCGGAGCTCCGGCAAGGCGACGAAGGACGTCTGGATCTACAACCGGCGGCAGAACCGCTGGCGCGCCGGACCGAGCCTGCCGGTCCCGCTCGAGACGGCGGGCGCATCGGTCGCGGACGGCCGGATCTCCGTCGTGCTCGAGTCGAACTACCTCACGTACGACCCCCGGGCTCGCCGGTGGAGGCGGGGACCGAGCCTCGAGGTACCGCGGCACGCCCTCGCGATCTTCGCCGTCGACCGGACGCTCTACGCGATGGGGGGCTGCGCCGTCCCCCAGCTCGAGGACAGCTCGATCGTCGAGAAGATCGCGCTCGGGTAACCGTCACGGCAGGCGCGGGAGCCAGAGAGCTGACGCCAGGCCCGCGCCGAGCAGGAGCACCGCGGAGGCGCCGAGGAGGTACGACGTCGCCTCGCGGTACTCCCTCCTCGAGCTCAGGCGTGAAGCGAGGTTGTCGTAGACGGCGTTCAGACGCTCCGCGCTGGCGGCGGCATAGGACCGGGCTCCGGTCTCGAGCGCGATCTGCTTCAGCGTCTTCGGGTCCGGCGGCACGGCGATCACCTGGGAGAAGGCACCGTCGGTGATGTGGATCGACCCGCCCGGCGTACCGAGCGCGACCGTGTAGACGGGAACCTTCAACTGCTTCGCGCGCAGGGCCGCCGCCAGGGGTTGGAGCCGCCCGCGGTTCTGGGATCCGTCGGAGAGGAGGACGATGGCCGACGGCGGAACGCCCTGACCGGCGACGGACGGGGACGTCGCCGCGCCCGGGCCGGTCGCCTTTCCCGTCGCCGCCCTCAGGAGCTGGAGGGCACGGCCGATGGCGTCGCCGATCGCCGTCCCACCGAACGGGGTCAGACGGTCGAGGCTCCCGACGACGAGCTGGTGGTCGCCGGTGATCGGCACTGCCACCCTGGGCTGGGAGGAGAACGTGACCATGCCCACCTGGAATCGACCCGGGAGCCGCTTCATGAACCGGCGAACCGCCTCCTGCGCCGCCGACAGCCGCGACGGCTGCACGTCGTTCGCGACCATCGACCCGGATGTGTCGACGACGAGGATCACCGTCGCCTGCTCGCGCGGGATCGAGCGGACGACCTCCGGCCGCGCCACCGCCGCGAGCGCTGCGACGAGGGCGAGCCCGAACAGCGCCGGCGGTACGAAGCGGCGCCGGGGGGCGGCCTCGGGCGCGATCGACGCGAGGACGTCCAGGTTCGTGAACCGCAACGCGAAGCGAGCACGCCGGCGCTCGATCAGGACGTAGACGACGCCCGCGAGCGGAACGAGCGCAAGTGCCGCGAACGCGATCGGCCAGTCGAATCTCACCTGGCCAGCTTTCCCGCGCAGAGTGCGTAGATCTGCACATCGACTCCGGTCAGCGCCGAGAGGCCGACGCGCTCCGCCGTGACGAAGATCCTCCGACCGGCGACCGAACGGGTCACGCGGATCCCCCGGATCTCGGCCTGGGTCGGCTTGAGTGCGGTATAGATCCCGGTCGCCGTCCCCGACCCGATCATCCGCTCGCTCGCCTGGCAGCCGACATTCCCGCTCACCCGGCGTGCCCGCAGGTCGAGGACACGGAGGCGGCGGACGATCGCGTCCCCGGGCCTGGACTGGCGGACGGCACCGAGACCGGTGGGCGAGCGCGGCCCACCCTGGGACGGAGTGCAGCCGACGAAGGGGATGTAGCTCGCGGGTCGGCCGGGTGGGCCGACCGAGACGCCGGTGAACAGAACCTCTCGTCCCGTGGTTATCCCCGGGTTGACCGGCGACCCGACGTGTCCGGCAAACGACACCTGCACCCACGCGTCGCTGACGCGCGCATCCGTGCCGCCCACGATCCCTCCGTGCGGACAGCCGATCCTCCAGTCGCTGCTCGCCGTCCGGGCGCCCCTCGCCGGCCCGGGAATGACCACCCACGGTCCCGCCACCGGGCCGCAGATCGTCAGCCCCTCGCACACCCTGGGTGGCCCCTGCTGCGCCCGACCGGCGAACGCCGAGGGCAGCGTGACGACGAGAGCGACCAGCGCCGCAGCGGACAGACCGATCCTCACCGGCCGCCTCGTCTCACGGCACGCGCCTCAGCCACGCCGCGGACAGCGACCCGCCGACGAGGAGGAGCGCGACCGCTCCGATCGCGAAGGCGAAGGTGACCTCCGTCGGCTTCCTCACCGTCCCGAGTCGGGATCCGAGCTCCCGATAGATCGGCCTGAGATCGGCCGTTCGCGGCCCGACCCAGAAGTGGCCCTTCGTCAGTCTCGAGATCGTCCGCAGCTCGGATGGATCGCCGGGCACCCTGATGAACTGCACGAAGCCTCCGACCCGCGGCACGCGCACGATGCCGTACGGGGTCCCGACGAGGACGCCCGAGATCGGTACCTTCAGCGCCCGGGCCCGGGCGACCGCCTGCGCGGCCGTCACCTCGCCTCCCTCCTGGATGCCGTCGCTGAAGACGACGACCGATGCCGGCGGGACGTCACCGGGCTTTCCCGCCGCACCGGACTCGCGCGGGACTGCCTGGCCGACGTTGATCGCGGTGACGATTCCGTCCCCGAGCGCCGTTCCCCCGCCGGGGGCGAGGCGCGCCAGGGCCCTGTCGACCTCCCCACGATCGCGTGTCGCCGGGACGACGACGCCGGCCTGCGTGGAGAACTCGACGACGCCGACGCGGAATCTCTTCGGCAGCTGGTCGACGAAACGTCGGGCGGCGGCCTTGGCCGCCGCCAGCCTGCTCGGCCTGACGTCGATCGCCGACATCGAGCGAGACGTGTCCAGCACGAGCACGACCGTCGCGTTCTCGCGCTTCGTCGAGATCATCGCATGCGGACGTGCCATCCCGACCAGCAGCGTCACCAGGCCGAGGAGGAAGACCGCAAACGGCACGTGGCGCCGCCAGCCCGGGGTGCGATCGACGACGTTCGGCATCATCGCGGTGCTCGCGAACCGCTCCCCGAAGCGGACGCGCGACCGCTGGAAGGCGACGTACGCGACGACCGCTAAGGGGACGGCGAGGAGCGCGACGAACGCGACCGGCGACTCGAAGCTCATCCGACGGCCCCGATCATCGCCTCACGGCGCGGGAGCGCAGGAAACCCGTCAGCCGCTGGAGCCAATCTCCGTGGGTGCTGAGGACGGTGTGCCTGGCACCGGCCGAGGCGAACACGGCGGCGAGCTCACGGCGCTCCTTCTCGGCGGCGACGGCGAAGCGACGACGCACGTCCCCGCTGGCGGTGTTCACCCTCAGCCGGCGGCCCGTCTCCGGATCGACGAGAGCCAGCACGCCGGCATTCGGCAGCTCCTGCTCCCGGGGATCGCGGATCTCGACCGCGATCAGCTCGTGCCGCCCGGCGAGCTCGAGCAGCGGGCGGCGCCAGTCGCGCGGTCCGCGAAAGTCCGAGGCGACGACGACGAGCGCGGGCTGACGGGCGAGCCTGCCGGTACGCTCGAGCGCTCCGGCCAGGGTCGTCGGACCGGACGCGGGGGCTTCACCACGCAGGCACCGCAGTAGGCCGATCATCCCCGGACGACCCTGGCGGGGGGCGAGCGCCGAAGTGCCCGCCGGACTGCAGACCGCGACGCCGAGCTTGTTCCCGCGGCGCGTGGCCGCGTAGCCGACCGCGAGGGCGACGCCCTCCGCCACGTCGGCCTTGCGCCGGTCCGCGGTCCCGAAGTCCATCGAGGGGCTCGCGTCGAGGACGACCCAGCTGACGAGAACGCGCTCGGCGAGGTGGACGCGCACGTGCGGCACTCCGGTTCTCGCCGTCACCTTCCAGTCGATGTGGCGGACGTCGTCGGTCTCCGGGTCGTAGGGACGGATCTGCGCGAGCTCTGTTCCGCGTCCGAGGAGCCCCGAGCGATAGTCGCCGACGAGCAACCCCTCCACCCGTCTCGCCACCGTCACGTCGAGCGCCCGGAGCAGGGTTTCCGGCATGAGTCCCGGCCCCGGGCGGGCGGCCGTCCGCTCGCCGACGCTGAAGCGGTGAAGGCTCAGGCCCAAGCGGCTGCGGTCTTGCTCAGATCGATGGGCGGCGCGGCGACTGCGGCGATCACCTCGTCGAGCAGGGCGTCGGACGTCCGCTCCTCGGCCAGCGCTTCGTAGGAAAGGACGAGCCGGTGCCGGAGCGCGTCCTTGACCAACTCGTCGACGTCCTGCGTGAGCACGTAGCCTCGCCCCCGGACGACCGCGAGCGCCCGAGCGGCGCGGATCAGGCTGATCGGCCCGCGCGGGCTCGCGCCGTAGGCGATGTAGCGCGCGAGCTCGTCAAGACCGAACTCGGCCGGCCGGCGCGTCGCCGTCGCGAGCTGGACCGCGTAGGTGACCAGCGCCGGGTCGACGTAGATGCCGTCCACCGTCTGCTGCAGCGCACGCAGCTCGTCGATCGTGAGGACCTGCGGAAGCTCGGGAACCGCCGTCAACGAACGGTGGACGACGGTCAGCTCCTCGTCGTGGAGCGGATAGTCGACGAGGATCTTGAGCATGAACCGGTCGATCTGGGCCTCCGGGAGCGGATAGGTGCCTTCGGACTCGATCGGGTTCTGCGTCGCCATGACCAGGAACGGGGCGGGTACCCGGTAGGTGTCGTGGCCGATCGTCACCTGCTGCTCCTGCATCACCTCGAGCAGGGCGGACTGCACCTTTGCCGACGCACGGTTGATCTCGTCTGCGAGCAGGAAGTTGCAGAAGACGGGCCCGAGCTCGACCTCGAACTCGCTCCGGTCCGGGCGGAAGATCCGCGTCCCGACGAGGTCGGACGGAACCAGGTCGGGGGTGAACTGCACGCGCTTGAAGGTCCCGCCGAGCACGGCCGCCGTCGTCTTCACCGTCAGCGTCTTCGCCAGGCCGGGCACACCCTCGATCAGGAGATGCCCGCCGGTGAGCAGGCAGACGAGCACACGCTCGAGCATGAGGTCCTGTCCCGCGATGATGCGCCTGACCTCGAACAACGCCCGCTCGAGCGCTTCCTTCGCATGCCAAAGATCGGGGGTCTCGTCCGGGTCGCGCTTGTGCACGGATTCCTCCTCGGGTCTCGACGGGCGGTGCCTGTGCGCCCGCGCCCGTCTCGCAGGCCAGGTGTACCTACATAGACGTCCTCGTCACATCCTGGTTTGCCTCGCGGACTATGAAAGCACGTCCACCGGGATCCTGCCCCGTAGAATCGGTGGATGAGGTCGTCGATCTCCGGTCTCGCCATCGTCCTCGCGGTCCTCGTCGCCGTCGCCGGGTGCGGCCAGAGCGCGAAGGAGCGACGTCAGGAGTTCCTGGTCGAGGCGAGAACCGTCTGCAGCCACTTCGCGACGCTGCAGAACGAGGTTCAGTTCCCCTCTGTCAATCCCCTGGCAGCCTCGACGACACATGCTGCTCGGGCCCAGTGGGGCCTGGCGCTCGACCAGATCATCAACTACGGACGTCAGCAGGTGCGGGGTCTCCAGAAGCTGAAGCCCCCGAAAGACCTGAAGCCGCGCTTCGGCGAGCTGATCGACACGAAGACGGCGGCGTACGACGAGCTGGCGAAAGGCGCCGACGCGGCAAAGAGAAACCACCGGGCCGAGATCGAGCAGCCGGTCTCGAGCGCGCGCAAGAAGCTCGCGCAGGCGAGCAGCGTGGCGAAGGCTCTCGGGCTCGCGAGCTGCGGGTAGCCCTAGTCCTCGGCCGGCCGCTTCTGTACCGCAGTGTGCGCGGTGCGGGAACTTGCCCTCGTGCGCGCCTGTGTCAGGGTCAATCGTTCCTCGGCGGCGTCGATCACGTCTGGATCGTGGCTCGCGGCGAACACCGTCGTGCCGTGTTCGCCGATCGCGTCGAGGAGCAGGCGGACGATCAGCCGGCCCGAGAACCGATCGAGGTGGGCGGTCGGCTCGTCGGCAATCAGGATGCGCGGGCTCGGCGCTAAGGCACGGGCGAGGGCGACCCGGCGCTGCTCGCCGCCGGAGAGCTGGTCGGAGCGGCGGTCGGCGAGCTGTGCGAGGCCCACCCAATCGAGCCACTTCGCGGCGCGGTCGGCGGCGTCATTCGGTCGAAAGCCGCGCAGGGTAAGGGCGAGCTCGACGTTCTCGCGGGCGCTCATGTAGTCGACGAGGGTCGAGTGCTGGCTGAGGTACCCGACCACGCGGCGGCGGAAGGAGGCGGCTTCGCTCGGATCGAGCGAGTCGACACGTTCGCCGGCAACCCAGACGGCGCCATCGGTCGGCGTGTCGAGCGCGGCGAGCATGTTGAGCAGCGTGGTCTTGCCGCTCCCGGAGGGGCCGGCGATCACGTGCAACCGCTCGGGGGCGAACGTCCACGAGAGCCCGTCGAAGACGCGCTCGCCGCTCTCTGCGTACCGCTTGCTGACCTGGTCGAGGGCGGCTTCCGCCTCGGTGCGCTTCTCGGCGGCCGTCGGGCGGACCGTCGGCTCTCGCGCCGTCGCCGGACGGCGCAGATCTTCGGCATGGAGCAGGATCTCTCCCCAGCTGGCGCTGGCGCGCACCCGCTCGCCGAAACCGGCGTCCTCGCGCAGGCGCTCCGGCAGCCGCAGCCAGCCCTGGGTGTCGAGGACAAGCAGGGGCCGGTCGGTGCCCTCGGCGGCGAGGCGGCCGTCGCGGAGGTGGATCGTCCGCTCGGTGCGCTGCGCTACCTCCCGGTCGTGGGTGACGATCAGCACGGTCGAGCCCTCCTCGGCCGCGAGCGCGAGCATCAGCTCGACCACCTGCTTGGAGGAGGCAGCGTCGAGCTCGCCCGTGGGCTCGTCGGCGAGCAAGAGCTTCGGCCGCTTGGCGAGTGCGGCGCAAACGGCGACGCGTTGCTGCTCTCCACCCGAGAGCTCGGCGGGACGCCGCCCAGCGCGCCGCTCGAGGCCCGCCGCCTCGAGCAGACTGGTGACGCGTTCCCGCCCCGCATCCGCTAGACGTCCCGCGAGCTGCAGCGGCAGGGCGACGATCTCCTCCGCGGTCAGCTCCGCGGGAAGGACTTCGTGGTAGTGCTGGCGGACGATCCCGATCTCCTCGGCACGGAGGCGGTCGAGATCTCGCGACGAGCTGGCCTCGAGCTGGCGGCCGAGGATGCACATCTGGCCACTGGACGGGCGCGTCCGGGCCGCGGCCAGGGCAAGCAGCGTCGTCTTCCCTGCCCCGCTCGGCCCGAGCATCGAGACCGACTCGCCCTCGGCCACCTCGAGTGAGAGGCCGCGGAGCGCAGCGACCTCGCCGTGCGCGGCGTGGTAGAGGTAGAAGACATCGCGCGCCTCGACCGCCTTCACAGCCGCAGCCTCCTTCCCGTTGCCTCCCGCAGGCTGCGGCGGACGAGCATGGTCGCCGCGAAGATCGCGCCGGCGGCGACGACGGCGAGCAGGATCCCGCCACGCTGCCAGGCGATCGTGGTCGTGATCGGCGGGAGTGGCTGTCCGGCGGCGCCGGTAACGGCGACGAGCGCGGCGACCAGCCGCACAGCCAACGCTGCCCCGGCGAGCCCGCCGACGAGGCCGAGCAGCGACAGGAAGACGAGTCGCAGCTGCATCCCGAGGCCGAGCGTGCGCGGCGCGACACCGAGCGCCTCGTACTCGGCCAGCACCTGCCGCTCGGCGGCGAGCGCGAGCCGGATCGAGAGCGCCAGGCCCAGGAGCGCGAGCGCGGCGGCGACGTATCCGCTCCACGCGAGCAGCTGCCGCGTGCCCGACGCCAGCGGATCCTCGAGCAACCGCGCCCGCTCCTGGTCGAGCCGCAGCACGCGCGTCGCTGCGGGTAGCGCGGGCGGCCGCTGCCCGAAGAACCACGCCTCGCTCGGCGGCGCGAGCCCCGGCTGGTCGGCGTTGAGCGCCGCGAAGAGCGTCCCGTAGTCGACGACCAGGAAGGCACGTGGGTCGCTCGTGATCGTGGGGACGAGCGACGCCCGGCCGATCGTGCGCAGCCGCAGCTCCTGCCCGAGCACGCTGACAGTCAGCTGCCGGTCGACCGCCAGGCTCGCCGGAACCGGTCCCGCCAGTGCCGGGAGCAGAAACGTCGAGGAGTTGATGCCAGCGGTCTCGAGCTCGACCGGGGGACGGACGAGCGGAACGGAGGTGCCGCTGAGGAGAAAGTGGAACCCGTGCGCGATCGGCGCGCGCTTGAAGTCCTGGTCGGTAAGGATCCCCTCGAAGTCCGGCGCTCGGGCGCCCGTCCAGTCGGCGAACGAGGGTAGCGGCCGCCAGCCGCTCCTCGTCCTGGCGGCGAGACCGCCGAAGTCGACCGCCTCCTTGCCCTCGGTGACGTTGCCGACGATCCCACCGGGCACGACGATCACGCTGGTCGCGACGTTGGAGCCGACCGGGAACTCGATCCCGACCAGGCGCGCGCCGGCGAGAGAGTGCGGCACCTCGGTCTCGAGCAGTCGCCAGGACTCGCGGACCTGACCGAGCGCAAGCGTCGCGAATCCTTGGCCGGGGAGCAGCAGGTGCAGGACGACGCTGCGCTGCGCCGACGAGTTGTCGCGCACCCAGAGCCGGAGCGCGCTCGTGCCGGCCGGCAGCGCCGGCCCGGTCAGCGTGGTCCTTTTCCGGGGGCTTGCGATCGGCAGGCCGGGGATGCTGGACGTCGCCGCCTTCGGCCGCGGCCGCAGCCGGGTTGCGATCTCGTCGCGCGAGAGCGGGGAGAAGCGGTCCTGCCAGCCGGAGACGCTCGCGATCCGATCCGCAGGTAGGGCGAGGAGCGTCACCGGCCGCTGCTCGCCACGTCCCTGGTCGACAGTCGCGCTCAGTCGTAGCGCCGGCGTCCCGGCCGCATACCGGCGCAGCGTCGCCGAGGCGTCGGCGGTTCCGGTCGGACCGGTCGCCATCACGCGGGCCGCGCCGCCGACCTCGAAGGCAGCGGCGGCTGAAGCCTGGTGCTCGAGCGTCGCCCGGTAGTTGAGGCTGAAGAGCGCGCTGCCGAGCGCGACCGCGAGGAAGGTCGTGGTCGCGGCCGCCTGCCCGGGGCTCCGCGCGGCGGCAACAAGCGCAAGTCGGACGGGGGTCGGTGCGCGGCGCGCGAGCCGCTCGGCGAGCCGAAACAGCACAGGCAGCAGCCGCAGCAGCACGATCCCGGCGACCAGCACCGCCAGCGCCGGTGTCAGCAGCAGCACCGGGAGGCCGCCAGCCCCACCGGCGATCTGGTTCGGATCGAGGCCGCCGGTAGCGGCCGCCTGCCAGACGATCACACCGAGCGCCGTCAGCGCGGCCACCTCCAGAGGGCCGATCCCGAGCCGCGTACGCACGGCCGGCACGGCGGCGGCGAACAGGATCACCATGCCGATCAGCTCGAGCCCGACGATCGACAGGAGCGTCGTGAGCGGCAGCGCCTGCGCGACGAAGCCGGACGGCAGCCCCCGCGAGCGTGTGATCGGGACGAGCGCGATCCGCAAGCCTGCGAGCACCACGACGAGCGCGAGCAGCGTCGGCAGCGCGACCTCCGCGGCTCGGGCGAGGGTGATTTGCCGGCGCGACGCTCCGAGCGTCTCGAGCTGCAGCCGCAGCTGGTCGACCGCGCGCCGGCGCGAGGCGGCAACGAAGGCGGCGAACGCCAGCATCAACGCCGCTCCCTCGCTGGCGACGATCAGCAGCCGGTTCTTTGCCACCGCCCCCAGGTGCGCGAGCCGTTGGAGCAGCGCGGTCGGGGCGGAGACGGTGACCGAGGGGTCGGCTCGCTCGAGCCGGACAGCCGCGACCCGCATCCGATCCGCCAGCGAGCTGAGGTCCGCGGCGTGGACCGCCTGTGGCCTGAGTACCGTCGACTGCGACACCGTCGATCCGGAGCTCAGCTCGACATCGGCGAGCGGGCCTGCGACCCGGGGCACGAGGACGGCATTGCCGACGAGCAGCTCACGGTCGGGCAACGCACGAGCGCGAAGTGAGCCGACGCCGACGATCTTCAACCGGACCGGCTTCCTGTTCGACATACCGATCGTGAGCATGCGGCCCAGCTCTAGGGCTCCCGAAATCGCGAGCCCCTCACAGGTTTGACCGCGGCAGCCATGCGCCAGGCGGCCGGAGTCGACCTCGACCGTCGCCGGCGTGTCCGTCACTACCAGCCGCACGCCCCGCTGATCGGCGGGAGCGATTGGATCCCAGACCTGCACTCGAACGGGTGCCAGGCTCACCGAGCGGAACAAGGTCAGCGTGCGCTGGGCTGAGCGCTCGAGTGCCGTGTTCCGCGCCCGCGGCTGGGCGCGGTACTCGACTGCAACGGAGCGAGCGGCTGGCGGCTCCGCAGCAAGCTTGGTGTGCACGCCGTCCTCGAGCGCGAGCGCCCCGACCAGGCTGCTCGCGCCGATCAGTCCTCCGGCGACGACGAGCGGGACGACGAGCAGCACCAGCTGCAGCGGCCGCTGCCGCGTTCGCCGCCCGCTGAAAAGGAGCGGTCGGACGAGCGACCGGCGGCGGCTCAATCCGCCTCCCCCACCGTCACCGTCCCCCTGTAGACGAGCGAGGCCTTCACGACGCGCAGGATCGCAACCCTCGCCGGCACGACGTCCCCGTTGGCGTCGATGCGAATGCTGCCGAGCAGCCCGCGATCACGGACACGAAAGAGCGCCGCCCTCACCCCCGCCCTCGTCCCGTCCGAGTCTGCGACCGCATCGAGCAGCACGTCGGCCGCCGCCGCACCGTAGACCGCATCCACGGCGTAGCGGCCGCGCAGCTTCAGCCGCGCGGCAAGCGCGGAGGCTTGAGTCGGTAGCGCAACGAGCGGCAACCGCATCGAGGTGTAGTACATCCCCTCGGCCGCGCGAGGCGCACGCTGAACGAGCAAGCCGTTCGTCGTCCAGAACGAACCGACGATCGTCCCAGCGAACCCCGACCTACGAATCGCGGCGAGAAAGGGCGGAAGCCCCGCGTCGCGCCCTGCCGGATCGGCTTCTTGGTCGGAGAGGAGGTACAGTCCATTTGCGCCCGAGGAGACGACAGCACGCGCCTGTCGTTCGATCTCCGCCCTCGACGGCCGGTAGACGTCCGGCTTCCCGTATCCAACCACCCGAATACCTAGTTGCCGCGCCTCGCGCCGGAACGAGTCGGCCATCCACGCGTCCAGCCCGTACGCCGCCAGCAGGTATACGCGCTTCACGCCCAGTCGCGCGAAGAGCGCCGCCGCGGCCGGCCCCTGCCGATCAACGGTCGCGAGCACATGCGCGTAGTTCCGCACCCCTCTTGGATAGAAGTCTGCGGGCCTGCAGCCGTCGAGCGAGGGACGGTCCTGCGAGAACGAGCAGAAATGGCGGCTCGACGTCTCGTGCGTGAATACTGGCGCAGTGGCGGTCGGGCTGACAAGCGCGATTCCGCGCTGTGCTAAGGCGGGCACGACTCCCATCGCGCAACCGTCGGTCAGCGGACCGATCGCGGCGACGATGCGCGCCTCGCCGGCGTATCTCGCACCGATTGCCGGACAGCTCTGAACGTCCTCGGTCCCGTTGTTCGGATCGCTCGAGTCGCCCCGGACGAGGCTCACGCGATGGCCGCCAGCCCGGTGGCCACGTGCGGCCAGCGCCGCCTCGATTCCAGCGTCAATGGCGAGCACGTCTCGCCGGTCGGTCGGCGAGTTGCGGGGCAGAAGCGAGAGCAGCAAGAGACTGCTCGACCTCATGGGATTCTCCGCGCGACCGACCGTGCCGCAGGCGGGAAGAATCAGGAGCAACAGCACCGACCCCAGGATCTGCGCTGTCCGGTAGCCGGTGCTGTGAAGTATTGCGGCGCCTCCACCGCCTCTAATCTGAAGCTTCAGCAGGTCACTCCCGTGCAGCAGCACCGTTTGGTGCTGCAGGTCGGGCACGCGTAGCACGTGTATGCCTGCGGTGGGTTCTGATTGCAGTACGGATTCGGACAGGCCGACGCGCAGATGCCGTGCCCGCAGTCGCAGTTGGCCAACGGCGAATCATTGCCGCCGAAAGCGGCCTTGGCTGCCGCTCCCACGACTGCACTTCCGCCGACCAGCCCTAGCAGAACTGTGCCGCTGCGACCGAGAAAGCCACGCCGAGACGTGCGGACAGCAAGCTCGCTCGTCGCACTGGTGACCAGTTTGCTCATGCGATCAACCCCTTCTCACGCTTCGCGATCGGCCGGACGCACCGCTGTTGACTATTTCAACGCAGCTCGCGTCTTCGACTGATCCAAAAGCTCTTGCAGATGCTCGAACCGGTTGACGATCGCTTTCTCTAGAACGACCCCCTTTCTGTCGAGTACGACAGCCTGCGGCGTTGATCGGATGCCCATCAGCTGGTGTCGGTGGCCGCTGGATATGAATCGAGCAGGAGCCTCAACGAGTTTCCGCAACGTCTCACTTCGCTCGCCCTCACCGTCGCTTAGGACCAGCACATCTGCGCCACCTTCTCTCGCGAGCGAGCCAACTCCTCGAACCGCCTCGTCACAAATCGAGCAGTTCGGCGACGCGAACACGAGCAAGCTCAGCTCGCTCTCACCGGAAGGAAAGTCGAAGGGCTCCCCCGAAACCTCGTCCACCGCAGCTAATGGGGCAACCAGCGACCCCAACGCCGGACCTTCGTCGAGTCTAATGCTCCCGCTACTAGCCTGGATGTACATCAGTCCGAGCTGACGAAGCACGACGAGTAGAACCACGAGCGTAAGCGCGAGCATTGCCCATAGCACCAAGTACGAGCCAAGCCACCAGCCACTCATCGCGCGCGCGCGAGCATCGCCGTCTCGATACCTACTTCGACGAGAAGGAAGAACAGTCCCATCGCCACGCCCACTAGCGCCGCACCCCCTGCGTTCCGCCCAGGAACGGAAACGAGGAGCGCGGCGGCGGCGAGCAAACCCGCGTTACGCCCGACCGTCCACCATCCGACAGATCTCATGTCGGCGCTGCCGAAGCACCCGCACCGGAAGTCTCTACCAGACAGAATCTCGATGAGCACGACGCCGGTAAACAGGCCAAGCGCAGCCAACGAAACCGCGCCTCCGATACGAGGCGACGCGCCGAGAAGCCCCGCGAGCATGAGCTCAAACGATGGGACGCCAACCGATGCGCTCCTCGCCCCTCGCACGGACAACCACGGTAATGTCGACAGTGTTCGGAGGAACCGCTCCCGCTGCGACAGCTTCGTGGCAGCCGCTCCCAAGAAGACGACCACCAGAAACCACTGAAGGACAGCAATCACAAGGAGAGCGACCCGCACGCAGGTCGGCCGAACAGCAAAACCAACGACCACATCACGATGACCGCCCCAACTCGCCGTGACTGACAGCAGCTGTATTGTTGCAGTCGGAACGATCGACCGTCAAGCCCCCCGGCAGCGCGTTCGCACTCAAACCAGGCTAAAGCCGGTCATTGTCGGTTACGCGGTCAGCGCGTCCGCGCCGGCGACGACCTCCAGGATCTCCTGGGTGATCTCCGCCTGCCGGGCCCGGTTCATCGCCAGCGTGAGCGCGTCGATCAGCTCGCCGGCGTTCTTCGAGGCGTTCCGCATCGCCGTCATCCGCGCGCCCTGCTCGGACGCGGCCGACTCGAGCAGCGCGCGGTACAGCTCGGTCTCGACGTAGACGGGCAGCAGCCGCTCGAGGATCTGCTCCGGCTCGGGCTCG
>JBBRXG010000008.1:0-52484 GCA_038248655.1 Gaiellales bacterium | reverse complement strand
TCGTACCCGCCCGGGCGCGCCTTCGACGAGCCGCTTGCGCAAGCGGCGGCGGAGGGACGCTTCCGCGTCGAGCATGCCGTCAACGGAACGCGCCAGGTGATCTGCGCCACGGGCTTCCGGGGCGGCTTTCGCCACGATCCCCTGCTCGCCGGCCTCGTGGACGAGCACTGCCTCGAGACGGTGGACAGATGGATCGTCCTCGCCCGGGACGGAAGCGTGCCCTCGCTCACCGACTCGAGGCGGACGCTCGCGCTCGCCGGCGTCGCCGCGCAATGGTCGTTTCCAGCGGCCGACACGCTCTCCGGGGCGAAGTACGTCGCCCACGGATTCCTCGCACGGATCAGGTCGTGTCCTACACGCTGAGAGGCCGTCTCGAGTCCCGCCTGGCCGCCCTGTTGCCGGTGGTCGCGGCGGCCTGCGTGCTCGCGGCGATCGCGCACCGCTGGTGGCCGGTCGAGGCGGCGGGGCTCATGGTCGGTGTCGGCCTCGCGCTCGACGTCCAGGTCTACCACCGGCTACTCCGCTATCAGCCGGGATGGGCCGCGCTGCCGCTCGGGCTCGTCGAGCTCGGCCTCGTCGTCGCGCTGATGCGGGCGGCCGACATCGTCGCACCGCTCTGGCAGGCGATCGCGCTCTTCGCCGCCGGCTGGCTCTGGACGCAGCTGCTCGGCCACGTCGGCCTGCCGCTCCTTCGCCTCTCGTACATGGAGGACGGCGGCGAGCTCGGCCGCGTCGGTGTCGCCGCCGCGGTCTCGGTACTCGTCCTGCTCGCCGGCGCCGGGGCGACGGCCTACGCGCTGCGCCCGCCCGTCGTCCACCTCGCCGCCGGCGTGCACCAGGGCCCGCTCGTGATCACCCGCCGCCAGGTCCTGGTCGGCGAGCGGGGCGCAGTCGTGCGCGGTGGCATCATCGTACGCGCGAACGGTGTGACGGTGAAGAACGTCTCGGTGGTCGGCGGCGAGAATGGGATCACCATCGACGGCGTGCACGGGACGGTGCTCGACGGCGTCAGGATATCGGGCGCGGAGCTCGACGGCATCCACGTCCGCCTCGCCGGGGTGGTGATCAAGAACTGCACGATCGACATGGTCGGGAAGTCGGTCGGCCAGGGAATCGACATCTCCTTCAACATGAACATGGGGATGAGCATGGTCGAGGGTTGCACGATCGTCGGGGGCATGCAGGGCATCACCACGCACTTCTCGATGACCGACATCGTCCACAATCGAATCAGCCGGACGACGCAGCAGGGGATCTCGATGACCGAGATGTCCATGGGCATGGTGATGGACAACGAGGTCCACGACGCGAACGGGATCGGCATCTACTGCAACGATCGCTCGATCTGCGAGATCGAGCGCAACACCGTCGTCGACACCCGGCCGGACCGCGCCTCGGGCGACCTGACCCGGGTCGGCTACGGCGTTCAGTCGAGCTTCCAGTCGGAGGTCGAGCTGCACGACAACAACCTCGGTGCCAACCCCGTTCCGTCGGGAGCCGTGATCGGCTCGACGATCACCACGACAGACTGACCGGCCGCCTCCTCCCCGGGGAGGTTGTCGATACGGTCAGCGCGTGGCGCTGTACCTGACCGAGCGCGACGTCGATCGGCTCCTCACTCCGCCCGACGCGGTTGCTGCCGTCGAGGACTCGTTCCTCCGGCTCGCCGGCGGTCGGATCGAGAACGTGCCACGGTACCGGGTACGCCTCGAGAACGGGGCGCTGGCGGTGATGTCCGCCGTCGACCGGGAGCGCGACCTCGCATGCGTGAAGTGCTACACCGCTACCTCCGACGGCGCGTCGTTCGTCGTCGTCCTGTTCGCGGGCTCCGAGGTGCGGGCGGTGATCGAGGCCGACCGGCTCGGGCAGCTGCGCACCGGTGCGGCGAGCGCGGTTGCGGCCCGGCACCTCGCCCGGCCCGGCGCGAGGACGCTCGGGCTGATCGGCTGCGGGACGCAGGCACGGACGCAGGTCACGTGCATCCGCGAGGCGCTGCCGGCGATCGACCAGGTCGTTGCCTACTGTCGAAGTGAGGAGCGGCTTGCCGCGTTCTGCGCCGAGCTCGGCGCAGAGCCGGGCGAGAGCCACCGCGATACCGCTGCGCAGGACGTGGTCGTCACGATCACCACCTCGCGCGATCCGGTGCTGCGCGGCGAGTGGCTCCGGCCCGGCGCGCTCGTCTGCGCCGCGGGCGCGAATCGGCGCCGGGCGCGTGAGCTCGACAACGCCGTTCTCGAGCGCGCCGCGTTCGTCTGCTGCGACTCGCTCGAGGACGCGCGGATCGAGTCCGGCGACCTGATCGAGCCGGTCGAGCAGGGTGTCCTCGACTGGCTCGAGGTGCACGAGTTGCAGGAGGTGGTCGCGGGCGAGCTCTCGGGCCGCCAGGACGACGACGACATCGTCGTCTTCAAGTCGAACGGCCTCGCCGCGTGGGACCTCGCGGTCGCCGCGCGGGTGGTCGAGCTGGCAGAGGGGCCAGCCTAGGCTGGTCCCTCGAGGGTGGCCTTGGCGGCGGCGGCCATGTCGTCGCCGATCGCCCTCAGGACGTCCGGCCGGTCGAAGAGCCGTTCGACCTCGGCCGGGGACAGCCGGTTGCGGACGTACGGGTCGTCGAGGATGTCGTTGAGGGAGCGCCCGCGGTCGTGCTCGCGGATCACGTACACGGCGACCCGCTCCTCCTGGCTCGAACGGGTACCGAGGAAGGAGAACAACCCGCGGAAGAAGCGTCCAAGACCGCCCACCGGGGCGATTGTATCCTGGTCCCGTGCCGCGGAAGCCGCAGGCAGGCCGCTTTGCCGAGCGCGTCATCGAGGGCGTCGACGACGCCGGGTCGCCGGAGCGGATCGTGATCTGGATCGAGCGCAAGGAGGGCGGAGTCTGGGCGGTAGGCCGGGCGGTGAACCCGCAGCACCGCGTGAGCGACGAGCCACGGCCTGCCGACTACGCGTTCGAGGGATACGAGCTCCAGGACGCGCTCGACGCCGCCAATGACGTGCTCGAGGACGACGTCAGCGTCTCCGAGCAGGACGGACGCGGCGCGAAGGTGCGTCCGTTCCGGCGGGCGGAGCTGATCGGACCGCTCGAGCGCTGGTTCTTCGGACGGCGGTAGGGCGAGTGCCGCTAGCCTCGGCCGCGATGCGGATCCGCCTCGGCCACAGCCCCGACCCCGACGATGCCTTCATGTTCTGGGCGCTCGCCGAAGAACGGATCGACTCCCGCGGGTTCGAGTTCGAGCACGTCCTGCGCGACATCCAGACGCTGAACGAGTGGGCGCTCGAAGGGCGGCTCGAGGTGACCGCGATCTCGCTGCACGCCTATCCGTTCGTACAGGAGCGATATGCCCTGCTCCCACACGGCGCGAGCATGGGCTCGGGCTACGGGCCGGTCGTCGTCTCGCGCGAGGCGATCACGAGGGACGAGCTGCGCGACGTCGAGATCGCGGTACCGGGCGCGATGACGACCGCGTTCCTCGTCCTGCGGATGTACCTGGGCGACTTCCGCTACCGGGTCGTCCCCTTCGATCGGATCCTCGATGAGGTCACTGATGGGGGCGCCGACGCCGGTCTGCTGATCCACGAGGGCCAGCTCACCTATGCATCGGCGGGGCTCCAGAAGGTGGTCGATCTCGGCGAGTGGTGGCTGCTCGAGACGGGTTTGCCGTTGCCGCTCGGCGCGAACGTCGCCCGTCGCGATCTGGGCGGGGAGCGGCTCCACGACCTGTCCGAGGTCCTGGCCGAGTCGATCGCCGCCGGGCTCGCGAACCGGGAGGAGGCGATGCGCTACGCCCTCCAGTTCGGCCGCGGGCTCGACCCGAAGCTCGGCGACCGGTTCGTCGGCATGTACGTGAACGATCTGACGCAGGACTACGGCGAGGAGGGACGCGAGGCGGTGCGCGAGCTGATGCGCCGCGGCGAGGCGATCGGCGCTTTCGCCTCTGGGGTCGACGTGGACTTCGTCAGCTAGCGTGCGCCCATGCCCGGGGCGGTGATCCTCTCGGCCGTCCGCACCCCCGTCGGCCGCTACGGCGGCGCGCTGGCGGAGGTTCGGCCGGACGACCTCGCCGCGACGGCGATCGCGGCGGCGGTCGAGCGTGCCGGCGTGCCCGCGGGTGAGATCGAGGACGTCTGGCTCGGGTGCGCCAACCAGGCCGGCGAAGACAACCGGAACGTCGCGCGGATGGCGGCGCTCCTGGCCGGGCTGCCGGAGTCGGTCGCGGGCGTGACCGTCAACCGGCTGTGCGCATCCGGTCTGGCCGCCGTGATCGGAGCCTGTCACTCGGTGATCGTCGGCGACGGCGACCTGTTCGTCGCCGGCGGGGTCGAGTCGATGAGCCGGGCGCCGCTCGTGATCGCGAAGTCCGAGCGCGCGTTCCCCCGCGGGAACCGGACCGTCTGGGATACGACCCTCGGCTGGCGCTTCCCGAACCCGCGGATGGAGGAGCTGTTCCCACTCGAGTCGATGGGCGAGACGGGCGAGAACGTCGCCGAGCGGTGGCGCGTCTCGCGCGAGGACCAGGACGCATTCGCCCTCCGGTCGCAGCGCCGCTGGGCGGAAGCGGACTCGGCGGGACGCTTCGCGGACGAGCTCGTCCCGGTCGGCGTCCTCGACCACGACGAGCACCCGCGCCCCGACACCGACGTGGCGAAGCTCGCTGCGTTGAAGCCGGCGTTCCGCAAGGACGGCACGGTCACGGCCGGCAACTCCAGCGGGCTGAACGACGGCGCCGCCGCGCTCGTGATCGCCAGCGAGGAGCGCGCGGCAGCGCTCGGGGCGGAGCCGCTGGGGTCGTTCGTCGGGAGCGCCGTCGCCGGAGTGGATCCCAGGGTGATGGGGATCGGGCCGATCCCCGCCGTGCAGAAGCTGCTCGCCCGGACGGGCGTAAGCGCGGCGGATCTCGATCTGGTCGAGCTGAACGAGGCGTTCGCGTCCCAGGGCCTGGCCGTGATCCGGGAGCTCGGCCTCGACCCCGAGAAGGTGAACGTCAACGGCGGCGCGATCGCCATCGGCCACCCGCTGGGGATGAGCGGCGCTCGGCTCGTCGTCTCGCTCCTTCACGAGCTGCGCCGGCGGGGCGGGCGGTACGGGATCGCGACGATGTGCGTCGGGGTCGGCCAGGGCCAGGCGGCCCTGTTCGAGCATGTGCCGTAGGCTCGACGGAGGCTCTGAGGAGCGGAGGTGCCGACTTTGCCGGCTCGAGGGAGGCGATCAGTGAGCGGCGCTGCCGATTCTGCCGGTACCGGATCAGCTTCTGACGCGTCGGCCGCGGAGCGGTACATCCTGCTCGGGCTGCGGCTCGGGCGGCACGTCGACGGGCTCGTCGACGCCTACTACGGCCCATCCGAGCTGAAGGAGCAGGTCGACGCAGAGCCGGTCGCCGGGCCGGACGCACTCGCGGCCGAGGCCGACACCCTCGTCGCGGGGCTCGACGACGGGTGGCTTCGTGACCAGGCCGTCGGGCTGCGCACGTACGCCGGCAGGCTCGCCGGCAAGGAGATCTCCTACTCCGACGAGGCGGAGTGCTGCTACGGCGTCCGGCCGGCGCCGCCGGATACCGCGGTCTACGAGGAGGCGCACGAACGGGTCGACGAGCTGCTGCCCGGCGCGGGGAACGTGGGCGAGCGGTTCGAGGCGTGGCAGCGCGGGCATGCCGTTCCGCCCGACAAGGTCGTGCCGGTCATACGCGACGTTCTGTCCGAGCTCCGGGAGCAGACGTCGGGTCTCGTCGCCCTCCCACCGGGCGAGGCCGTCGACCTCGAGGAGGTGCACGACGAGCCCTGGTGGGCCTTCAACTACTACCTCGGGCGTCTGAAGAGTCGAGTCGTCTTCAACCTCGACATTCCGACGACGATGGAGGATGTCGTCGATCTCGCCGCGCACGAGGTCTATCCGGGACACCACACCGAGCGGGCAGTGAAGGAGCAGCTCCTGGTTCGCGACGCGGGACGGATCGAGGAATCGATCCAACTCGTCCCCACGCCGGCCGCCCTCGTCGCCGAGGGAATCGCTGAGACGGGGCCGGACGTCGTCTTCGGCGGCGAGGTCGTCGACCGGGTCACCGCGGTCATGCGGCGCCACGGCCTGACGTACGACCACGCCCGCTCGTGGGCGGTCCGAGAGGCGCGGCGCCCCCTCCGCCGAGTCGGTCTCGACGCTGCGCTGTTGATCCACGAGGAAGGGCGCTCGGCCGACGACGCAGAGGCGTATGTCCGCCGCTGGTCGCTCCACCCTCCGGAGGTGGCGGCCCACACCGTGCGCTTCGTCAGCGACCCCACGTGGCGCGTGTACGTGATCACCTATTCCGCCGGCCGTGATCTCTGCCGGACGTGGGTCGGCGGCGATCCGGCCCGGTTCACCCGACTGTTGACCGAGCACGTGCGCGTCGGCGACCTCTCAGCAGAGGTATCGTCCACGCCGTGAGCGCGACCGCCCAGCGCGAGGCCGGGCTGTTCATCGGCGGAGAGACCGTCGAGGGCGCCGAGACTCGCGAGCTCGTCGAGCCGGCGACCGGCGAGCCGCTCGCGGCCGTGCAGCTCGCCGGCGAGGCGGAGATCGACCGTGCCGTCGAGGCCGCGCGCGCCGCGCAGGACGGCGACTGGGGTCGCACCCCGGCGACGGAGCGCTCGCGTCTTCTGCACGCGCTCGCCGACGCGCTGGTCGCGAACCGCGCCGAGCTGACAGAGCTGGAGTCGCGGAACGTCGGCAAGGCGATCTCGAGCGTGAAGGCAGAGCTGTTCGGGGCGGCGGAGAACTTCCGCTACTACGCGTCGGGGGTGGCGACGATCGCCGGCCGCTCGAACCCGATCGGCGGCTCGCTCCTCTTCTACTCCCAGAAAGAGCCCGTCGGCGTCTGCGCGCAGATCGTCCCCTGGAACTACCCGCTCCTCATGGCGACCTGGAAGCTGGCACCCGCGCTCGCGGCGGGCTGCGCCGTCGTGCTCAAGCCCGACCCGCAGACGCCGCTGTCGGCGCTTCGTATGGCCGAGCTCGCCGGAGAGGTCGGCTTCCCGGCGGGCGCGATCAACGTGGTTCCGGGCGACGGCCCGACGACGGGCGCCTACCTCGTTCGCCACCACGGGGTGGACAAGATCGCGTTCACGGGCTCGACGAGGACGGGCGGCGAGATCATGCGGCTCGCGTCCGACCCGATCAAGCGCGTCACGCTCGAGCTCGGCGGCAAGAGCCCCAACCTGGTCTTCGCCGACGCGGATCTCGCGAGCGCGATCCCGAGCTCCGTCTGGTCGATCTACTACTCCGCCGGCCAGAGCTGCGAAGCCCGGTCGCGCATCCTCGTCGAGCGGACGCTGTACGACGACTTCGTCGCCGAGTTCACCGACAAGGCCGCGGCGGTCAGGGTCGGCGATCCGCTCGACCCCGAGACGCAGATGGGCTCGCTGATCTCCGAGGCGCACCGGGAGCGGGTACACGGCTTCGTCGAGCAGGGCCGCGCCGAGGGCGCCGAGGTCGTGCTCGGCGGAGCGCCTGCCGAGGGGAAGGGCGCCTTCTACCCGCCCACCGTGATCGCGAAGGTCGACAACGCGATGACGGTCGCCCAGGAGGAGATCTTCGGGCCGGTCGTGACCGTGATCCCGTTCGAGGACGAGTCGGACGCGATCCGAATCGCGAACGACGTCCGCTACGGGCTGATGGCGACGGTGTGGACGGGCGACCCGGCGCGCGGCCACCGCATCGCCTCGCGGATCAAGTCCGGCACCGTCGGGATCAACATGCCGTACACCGCGTTCCCGGGGATCCCGTTCGGCGGCTACAAGCAGTCGGGCTTCGGCCGGGAGCTCGCGCTCGAGACGCTCGACCTCTACCTGGAGACGAAGAGCGTGATCGTCTCGACCGGCGCGAAGCCCCTCAATCCCTTCGGGCTGTAAGCGCGCGCGCCCTCCGCCGGCTGGACGAGCTGTACGCGATCGGCGGCGGACCGGGCGCGAACCGGATCTCGGGCTCGCCGGCGGAGGACGAGGCGCACGAGCTCGCGCGCGGCTGGCTCGAGGGGGCCGGTCTCGAGGTCGAGGTCGACGCGGCGGGGAACCTCTTCGGGCGCACGGCAGGGGCAGGCTCGGGGACCGCCTCGGATGTCTGGACCGGCTCGCACCTCGACACGGTGCCGCACGGCGGGCGCTTCGACGGCGCCCTTGGCGTCGTCGCCGCGATCGAGGCGGTCGAACGGGCTGGGCGCGGCACTGTCGTCGCGTTCAGGGGCGAGGAGGTCGGTTGCATCGGCAGTCGGGCCCGCATTGCGCGGGGTGGCCCCTACCCGGACGCGTTTCTCGAGCTGCACATCGAGCAGGGCCCGAGACTCGCCGAGGCGGGGGCGCCGCTCGGCGTGGTCACCGGCATCGTCGGCTACGCGCGCGGCGAGGTCGTCGTCGAGGGCACGGCCGGCCACGCGGGCACCACGCCGATGGAGCTGCGCGACGACCCGCTCGTCGAGGCGGCCCGCCGGATCCTTCGGCTCGAGCAGGAGGCACGTCGCATTCCGGGCGCGGTGGCCACGGTCGGGCGGATCGAGGCCGAGCCGGGCGGAACCAACGTCATCCCCGGCCGGGTGCGCTACAGCGTCGATGTCCGCGCGCCGGATCGAGAGCGCCTCGACCGGCTCGTCGCCCTCGCCGGGATCGACGACTCGCATGCAGCGCCGCCCGTGGACATGAGCGGGTCACTGGCCGACGCCCTGCGGGTGGAGATCGAGGCGCGGAACCTCCCCGCGGTCGAGCTTGCCTCCGGAGCCGGTCACGACGCGGGAGTCCTGGCCGGTGCCGGCGTGCCGAGCGGCATGCTCTTCGTCCGCAGCCTGAACGGCGGCGTCAGCCACTCGCCCGACGAGCTCTCGTCCGAAGAGGACGTCGCCCTCGCGGTCGAGGTGCTCGCCGCGGTGCTCGAACGACTCGTGAGCTAGGAGGTCGGTGAGAGTGTGCGCCCGTGGTCCGCGGCCGACTCGCCCCAGCGTCGGAACGCCTCGCCCGCGGAGCCCAACCCCCCGATCAGGGTGAGGAGACCCATGCCGAGCAGGTAGAGCAAGCCGATGATGATCCAGTTCCACATCACAGAACCTTCCGTTGGTTGCTCCCACAGAGTAGAGACTGCGACGTGTCGCCCGTAGTGGCGTTTCGGAACCCCATCGGGCTGCGCTCACTCCGAGAAGGCGATCTCCTGGGCGCCGTGCCAGAGGACGAGCTCGCCGATCGCCTGCAGGTGCTCGAGTCCCTCGACGACGGTGGCGAAGTGGTTCCCGGCGAGCTGCCCGGCCTTGCTCGCGAAGCACGTGTCGCCGTAGGGGAACAGGATCTCGACCTCGCTCAGCCCACCGGGGTAGAGGAGGAGCTCCCCCGGGGCGGGATAGCTCGTCGGGTCCTCCGGTCCGATGTCGCCGACGTCGAGGTCGCCCATCGGGATCCACGCCGCCTGGCCGCTCCAGCGCGCCTGGACCAGCTTGCTCTCGTACGGCAGCATCGTCCTGAAGAACGCAACCGTCCGCGGCGAGAGGGTCTCCTCGAGGCGGGCGCGGAGCTCGTGTCCGGCGACGGCGATCCGGATCATGGCGAGATCTTCGCACCCGCATGGATCCAGCGGCCGAGCAGGTCGCGCTCCTCTCGGGTCATTCGGGTCACGTTGCCGAGCGGCATTACCGTGGAGGAGACGGCGAGCTGCTCGATCTGGGCGGCGCGGGCGCCGATCTCGGCCGGCGTGTCGAACGCGACGCCGGCCGGCGGTGCCGCGAACCCGGGCTGCGTCGGGTGCTGGGAGTGGCAGGGCTGGCAGCGGGCGCGGACGATCCGCTGCGCCTGACCGAACGAGACCGCGGCGGCGCCGGCGGCCGGCGAGGCGTCGGGAGGCTCGAGCCAGACGGCGATCCCGGCGACCGCGGCTGCGCACCCGACGGGGATCCACCAGAGCGTTCTGCCGGCGTGGCGGAGGTTGAAGTAGTGGCGAATCGCGGCTCCGACCGTCATCAGGGCGACGAGCACCGCCCACGCGTGGTCGTGGCCGTACGTGAACGCGAAGTGCCCGGCCAGCATCGTGAACAGCACCGGCAGCGTCAGGTAGTTGTTGTGCACCGAGCGCTCCTTGCCGAGGATCCCCGGCCTCGGGTCGGGATCGCGGCCCTCCTCCTTCGCCCGCACGAGCTCCCGGTGGCCGGGGATGATCACGAGCAGGACGTTCGCGGCCATGACCGTGCCGAGCATCGCGCCGAGCTGGAGGTACGCCGCGCGCGCCGCGTACAGCTGGTCGAGGCCGTAGGCAGCGGCCGTGACCGCTCCGAGGATCGCGGCGGCGAGGAGCAGCGGGCGGGCTGCGAGCAGCCGGCAGAGGACGTCGTAGACGAGCCAGGCGGCGGCGAGCAGACCGATCGAGATCAGGATCGCCTGCCAGGGCTGGAGGTCGGCGACGGCCGGGTCGATCAGCCGTAGCCGCGCGTCGGTGTAGTAGACGACGCAGAGGAGCGCGAAGCCCGACAGCCACGTCCAGTAGGCCTCCCACTTGTACCAGTGCAGCGGCTTCGGCAGCCGCGGCGGCGCGACCCGGAACTTGTGGATGCGGTAGAAGCCGCCCCCGTGGATCTCCCACGACTCGCCGCCGAGGTCCTCGTCCCGGGGATCGTCCCGCTCGGGCTCGTGCAGGTGGTTGTCGAGCGCGACGAAGTAGAACGACGTCCCGATCCAGACGATCGCAGCGGTGACGTGGAACCAGCGGAAGACGAGATCGAGCCAGTCGGTCGCGTAGCTGGCTAGGAGCGTCGCCACCGGTCCTCCGCGATCGCGACCAGCTCGCCGACGGCGGTATCGAGCTCCTCGTCGCGCGGTCGCTCGATCCGGCGGCGCAGGACCTCGAGGATCTCCGACTTCGGCCGCCGGTCGACGAACACCACGAAGCGGAAGCCGAACCGCTCCTCGTACTCGGCGTTGAGACGTGTGAGCTCGGTGAGCACCTCGGGGTCCGCGTCGGTGCCCTGCTCGGCCGCGGAGCGTGCAGAGAGCCCGGCACGCGCTCCGATCGCCGGGTGGGCGTTCAGGGCCTCGAGCTTCTCGGCTTCCGAGAGCTCGGCGATCACTTCCGGGACGTTCCCGAGCGGATCGTCACGACCGGCGAGCTTGCGGGTGAGCGCGGTCGCCCCCTCGAACAGCTCCGACAGCTGCTGGAGTCCTAGCTGCCGCGGTAGATCACGCATGCGTACGGAGAGAGGAGCAGGGGCACGTGATAGTCGCGGCCGTCCTCGATCTCGATCTCGACCTCGACGCGCCGGAAGAAAGGCGAAGAGGGGTGGAAGACGAGCCGGTACGTACCGGCGCCCACGTCGGCGAGGTCGCGGACGCGCCCGTCGTGGTCGGTCTCGCCCTCGCCGGCGAGCTCCTCGCCCTGGAAGAGCTGGACGCGGACGCCGCGCGCCGGCTCCCCGCGGTCTGTGTCGAGAACGTGGGTCGAGATCACCTCGGCATCTTCTACTCCAGGCCGTTCGTGGACAACCCGTCACCCAACCGGCGCATCTCGAGTGCCAGGCACGAGCTGTGGATGACTTGTCGCGCTATCGACACGACTCTGGTGCCAGGCACTACCTGTGGACAACGAGGCGCCGGGACTGGGCTCGGTGCTCGCGGGCGATCTCGTTCTCATCGGCGCGGACGAGGTGGCCGTCTCGGACGACCTCTTCGCCCGCGACGTACAGGCGGTCGACCCGGTGGGGTGCGGAGAGGACGAGCCCCGCGAGGCGATCGTCGGCACCTCCGAGCTCGAGGCCGTCCGTTCGCCAGACGGCGATGTCGGCTCGCTTCCCCGGACCGAGCTGTCCGATGTCGTCGCGACCGAGGACGGCGGCGCCGCCCCGCGTCCCCAGCCGGAGCGCCTCACGCACCGTCATCGCCCGCGGCCCGCCGCGGCCGCGCGCGACCAGGAGCGCCTGCTTGACCTCGAAGAGCAGGTCGCTGCGCTCGTTCGAGGCCGACCCGTCCACTCCCAGGCCGACCGGCGCCCCCGCGGCGACCAGCTCGCGGACGGACGCGACGCCGGCGCCGAGCCTCAGGTTCGACGTCGGGCAGTGGGCGACGCCGACGCCCCCCAGGCCGAACGCGCCGATGTCGTGCGGGGACAGGTGCACGCAGTGCGCGCACCACACGTCGGCGGCCAGCCAGCCGAGCCCGGCGAGGTACTCGACCGGACGGCAGCCGTAGAGCTCGACGCAGTAGGCATCTTCCTCGACCGTCTCGGCGAGGTGCGTGTGGAGTCGCAAGCCCAGACGGCGGGCGAGCGCGGCCGACTCGACCATGAGCTCCTTCGTCACCGAGAAGGGCGAGCAGGGCGCGACCGCGATCTGCACCAGCCCGTCCTCGTCCTGGAGACCGGCCAGCTGCTCTGTCTCCGCGAGCACTTCGTCAATCGACTCCACCAGCGCGTCCGGCGGAAGCCCCCCGTCGGACTCGCCCAGGTCCATCGAGCCGCGCGACGCGACGATCCGCACGCCGAGCTCTCGGGCCGCCTGGACCTCGGCCTCGATCAATCCGTCGCGCCCCCGCGGGAAGACGTAGTGGTGGTCGAAGACGGTCGTGCAACCCGAGAGCGCGAGCTCGGCAAGCCCCGTGCGCGCGGCAGCGTACTCGGACTCCGCGTCGATCCTCGCCCAGACGGGGTAGAGCTCGCGCAGCCACTCGAAGAGCGTCGCCTCCTGCGCCCTGGCTCGGGTGAGTGTCTGGTACAGGTGGTGGTGGGTGTTGACGAGCCCGGGCGTGACGACCGCATCGCGGAGATCGACCACCTCGTCCGCCGGCGGCGCCGGGCCGGCTCCGACCGCCTCGACGAACCCGTCGCGGACGAGCACCCACCCGTTCTCGTGCTCGGCGCTTGAATCGTCCATCGGGCAGATCCAGCCGTTTTGCAGGAGCATCGTCATCCGGAGATCGACCTTACCCCGATGTGCCCCTTCACGTCTGCGGCGCCCGGTTCTATAGTCGGCGCTCGGGCGTCTCTACGGCTTTGAGGAGGAGTTGATGAAGAAGCGGAAGTTCGTCCTGGGCGGGCTGATCGCGTGCCTGGTCGCTGCGGCTGCGACGCTGGCGGGCCTGGCGGCCGCGAGGCCGGGCAAGCATGCGGCGGTATTCAAGGTCGCCTGGATCTACCCGGGACCCCACAACGACGGCGGCTGGTCGCAGGCACATGACGCCGGGCGGCTGTACGTGCAGAAGGCACTCGGCGCCAAGGTGCAGACGACCTACAAGGAGAACGTCTTCAGCAACGCGTCGGTCCCGCAGATCGTCGCCGGACTCGTTCGCGACGGCTACCAGATGATCTTCGGGACGTCCTTCGGCATGTTCGAGCTGGGCGTCAACGGCCAGCTCTACGCGAAGTACCCGAAGGTGCTGTTCGAGCAGGCGACGGGCCTCCAGATCAAGCCGAACCAGTCGGAGTACTTCGGCGCAGGGGAGGACACGATCTACCTGTCCGGGATGGCGGCCGGCGCGGCGACCAAGAAAGGCGTGATCGGCTACGTGGTGCCCTACGGCATCCCGGAGGTCGTCCGCCATCTGAACGCCTTCACCCTCGGCGCGCAGGCGACGCGCCCGGGAGCGAAGGTGAGAATCGTGTGGACGAACGCGTGGTTCTCGCCCCCGAAGGAGAGCGCGGCGGCGAAGGCGCTCGTCTCCGCCGGAGCCGACGTGCTCGGCCAGAACGTCGACAGCCCTGCCGCCGGCGTGTTCGCGGAGAAGAGCGGGACTCCGTGGGTCGGCTACGACTCCGACGCGAAGAAGTTCGCGCCGAAGCAGTGGCTGACGGCGGCGGTCTACAACTGGGGTCCCTACTACCTCCGCCGCATCAAGGCGGCGATGAACGGGACGTGGAAGCCGGGGTTCTACTACGGCTCGGTCAAGGACGGCTTTACGGGCCTTGCGCCGTACGGGCCGAAGGTCTCGGCGAAGACGAAAGCTGCGATCGCCAGGAAGAAGGCGTTGATCGTGTCCGGCAAGTGGCACGCGTTCTGCGGCCCGATCTACGACCAGGCGGGCAAGTTGCGCATTCCGAAGGGAAAGTGCCTCGATCCGAACACGAAGGCCGGGATCGCCGCGCTGTACTCCATGCAGTGGCTTGTGCGAGGCGTGATCGGGTCCGTCTCCCACGTCCAGCCGCCGGGTTAGCCGCCGCCTTCGGCGCCGGCTAGAGGTTGTCGACGACCACGAGCCGCTCGCTAGCCACTGCCGCCCCTCCGGGGGTGGCAGTGGCTATGCGCGGGATCACGAAGCGCTTTCCCGGCGTGCTCGCGAACGACGCCGTCGACTTCGAGGCCGCGGCGGGCGAGGTGCACGCGCTGCTCGGCGAGAACGGCGCCGGTAAGAGCACGCTTTCGAACATCCTGACGGGCCTCTACCTGCCGGACGAGGGCGAGATCCTTCTCCACGGCGAGCCGGTGCGCTTCGACTCGCCCAGCGACGCAATCGACGCGGGCATCGGGATGGTGCATCAGCACTTTCGCCTCGTTCCGCCGTTCTCGGTCGCCGAGAACATCATCCTCGGTGAGCACCGGGAGGAAGCCCGGCGCTTCCTGATCAACCCGCGCGAGATCGAGCGGCGGGTCGCCGGGCTCGGACAGCGCTACGGGCTGGCCGTCGACCCGCGCGCCCGCGTCTGGCAGCTGTCGGTCGGCGAGCAGCAGCGGGTCGAGATCCTGAAGGCGCTCTACCGCGAAGCGAAGATCCTGATCCTCGACGAGCCGACCGCCGTGCTCACGCCGCAGGAGGCGGAGGCGCTGTTCGAGACGCTGCGGGCGATGGCGGCCGAGGGCCGCACGGTGATCTTCATCTCGCACAAGCTGCACGAGGTGAAGGCGGTCGCCGACCGGGTGACCGTCCTCCGCGGCGGCCGGTCCGTCGGGACTCTGAAGGCGGCGGATGCCTCGCTACGCGAGCTGGCGGCGCTGATGGTCGGGCGTGACGTCGAGCTGGCGAAGCGCGTGGAACGGGCGGTACCGCGGGGTGAGTCGGCTGCGCTCGAGGTCGCGGGGCTCGGTGTGCGGGGCGACCGGGGGGAGGAATCGATCCGCGAGGTCACCTTCTCGGTGCGTGAGGGCGAGATTCTCGGCGTCGCCGGCGTCGCCGGCAACGGCCAGCGGGAACTGGCGGAGGCGGTCACCGGCATGCGGGCGGTCGACCGCGGATCCGTGCGCGTCCTGAAGCGGCCGCTGCGGCTCGGCGATCCGCGCGCGGCGATCCGCGCGGGGGTCGCTCACGTTCCGGAGGACCGCCTCGGCACCGGTGTTGCGCCGTCGCTGACGATCGCGGAGAACTCCGTGCTGAAGTCGTACCGCGAGCGGGGGATGTCCAGAGGACCGTTGCTCAACTGGCCGGCGATCCGCCAGCATGCCCGTGAGCTGATCGAGCGCTACCGGGTTGCGGCGCCGGGTACGCACGCCCGTGCGCGCGACCTCTCCGGCGGGAACCTTCAGAAGCTCGTGCTCGGCCGCGAGTTGGCATCGCTTGCGTCGCCGGCGGCGACGCAGCATGCGCCACGTCGAGGCGGCGAGAAGCAACACCGGGCCGCCTCGACTCTCTCGGGCCGGCCGCGCGTGCTGATCGCGGCGTCGCCGACCCGCGGGCTCGACGTCGGCGCGATCGAGACCGTCCACGCGTACCTGCGGGAGGCGGCCGCTGGCGGGGTTGCCGTCCTGCTGATCAGCGAGGACCTGGACGAGATCCTCGCTCTGGCGGATCGCGTCGTCGTCATCTACGAAGGCGCGTTGACCGGAGAGTTCGACCCGGAGGCGGCGACGGTCGAGGAGATCGGCCTGGCGATGGCCGGGGGCGACGCAGGAGCTTGCTACTGCGCGCCCCGGGGAGGGGGGCTCTGGGGAACCGGGAGGTTCCTCCTTGCGCTGTATGCCGGTGTTGCCGGCGTGCAGCGGGAGAGATCGGAGGCGAGCGGGCTTGATCAAGGTCGAGCGCCGGCTCGCGCAGCCGCGCTGGCTCTCATTCGCGGTGCCGCTCGGCTCGGTTGCGGTCGCCTTCCTGGTGATGGTGGTCGTGCTCGTGATCACCGGCCACAGTACGGGGCACACCTACAAGCGCCTGTTCGTTGCGGCGTTCGACGGCAAGGCGGCCTGGAACGACACGATCACGCTCGCCACGCCGCTCCTCTTCACCGGCCTGGCAGCCGCGGTCGCCTTCCGGATGAACCTCTTCAACATCGGCGCCGAGGGCCAGCTCTACATCGGCGCGATCACGGGCTCCGGCGTGGCGTTCTGGCTCGGCCCGCACCACGCCAGAGTCCTGACGATCGTCCTGATGTGCGTCTGCGGCGCGGTGGGCGCTGCGCTCTGGGCGCTGATCCCCGGCGTGCTGAAGGCGTTCGGACGCACGAACGAGATCATCACGTCGCTGATGCTCAACTACGTGGGGGGGCTGCTGCTCACGTACATGATCTTCGACAGCGCCTCGCCCTGGCGCGACGTCTCCACCGTCCAGACGCGATCGTTCCCGCAGTCGATCGCCCTTCGGCCGAGCCAGTTCTGGCCGACGGTCTCGCCCGGCGGGATCGTGATCCCCTTCGGGTTCATCCTCGCGTTCGGCGTGGCGGGCGTGCTCTGGATTCTCTTCCGGGCGACGCGCTTCGGCTTCGAGATGAACGTGATCGGCGACTCGCAACGCGCCGCCAGGTACGCGGGGATGCGGACGCGCCGGAAGATCCTCGCCGTGATGGCGATCTCCGGCGCCGTCGCCGGCCTCGGCGGCGCGAGCCAGGTCGGGGACTTCTCGCACGTGCTCGACGCGAGCGCCCAGGGCTTGCAGGCCGCGAACTACGGCTACGCCGGGATCGTCGTCGCGGCGCTCGGCCGCTACAACCCGGTCGCCGTCTGCCTCGCCGGCGTCCTCCTCGGCGGCCTCCAGAACGCGGGGTTCTTCCTCCAGGGCGCCGACTTCCCGACCGGGCTCGTCGGCGTGATGCAGGGGATCATCCTGTTCTGCACTCTCGGCGGCGAGCTTTTGATCCGCTACCGGATCCGGCTCGGGCGGCAGGCGTCGCGGGTGATCGAGACCGCCCCGGCGGCGGAGGCTCGGTAGTGGGCGTGAACCACTCGCTCGTCGTCCAGGTGCTCGCGCAGGCGGTCGTCTACGGGACGCCGATCCTGTTCGCGGCGTTGGGCGAGCTGCTCGCGGAGCGCTCCGGCGTGCTGAACCTCGGCGTCGAGGGGATGATGCTCGTCGGGGCGACGATGGGGTTCTGGGGGATGCAGCGCGCGCCGGGGCCGACCTCCCTGGTTCTGCTGCTCGCGGTGCTGACCGCGGCGTTCGCCGGGCTCGTGATGGCGGCGATCCACGCGTACCTGGTCGTGTCGCTGCGCGCGAGCCAGATCGTCTCCGGGCTCGCGCTGACGATCTTCGCGGGCGGTGTCGGCCTGTCGTCGTACCTCGGCAACGACCTCGGCCTGGCAGACGTGCCGCCGAAGCACCAGTTCTCCGACATCGACGTCTTCGGGCTCAAGGATCTCGGAGTCGTGGGGCCGATTCTCTTCCACCAGTCGGCGCTCGTGTACGTCTCCTGGGCGCTCGTCGTCCTGGTCGCTCTCTACCTCTCTCGCACCCGGCTCGGCCTGAACGTCCGTGCAGTGGGCGAGTCGCCGGACGCGGCCGACGTCATGGGGATCAGCGTGGCCGGGTACCGCTACGCGCACGTGCTGGCGGGCGGGGCGCTGGCCGGTGTCGGCGGCGCCTGCTACTCGCTGGCGATCACGCCGGGCTGGACGGACGGCGATTCGCTCGTCGGTGGTGCCGGATGGATCGCGATCGCGCTCGTCATCTTCTCGTTCTGGCGGGCAGAGTTGTGTCTCGTGGGTGCCTACCTCTTCGGCGGTCTGTCCGGCGGTCTGCCGTCCGCGCTGCAGGCGCACGGCTCCAAGATCAAGCCGGAGTTCCTGAACGCGCTCCCATACGTGATGACGATCGTGGTGCTGGTGTTGGTGTCGACGGGTCTGGCGCGACGCCGGATCGGCGCGCCGGCGGCGCTCGGGATCGCGTACGTCCGCGAGGAACGTTGACGGCCGCATGAAGATCGTCACCCCCCAGAGCCTCGACGAGGGGCTGCGCGTCAAGGCCGAGCACCCGGAGGCGGTGCCGATCCAGGGCGGGACGGACGTGATGGTCGACCTGAACTTCGACCGTCGGCGTCCCGAGACGCTCCTGAACCTGAACGAGGTCGCCGAGCTTCGCGGCTGGTCGCGTGTCGACGGCAGGCTCCGACTCGGCTCGGGACTCACGTATGCCGAGGTGGAGCAGAGCGAGCTGGCTGGACTCCTGCCCGCGCTCGCCGAGGCGTCGCGCACGGTCGGCTCGCCGCAGATCCGAAACCGGGGAACGATCGGCGGGAACCTCGGGACCGCCTCGCCGGCCGGCGATGCGCTGCCGCCGCTGCTCGTCGAGGGCGCAGAGGTCGAGCTCGCATCGGTACGCGGGGCGCGGACCGTGCCGCTGGTCGAGTTTCTCGTCGGCCCCAAGCAGAACGCCGCCGGCCCGGACGAGCTGATCACCGCCGTCATCGTCTCGCCGTCGGGGGCGTCGCAGACGTTCATGAAGGTCGGCCCCCGGAATGCGATGGTGATCGCCGTCTCGTCGCTCGCGCTCGCGACCGACCGTGAGCGTGGCGAGATCAGGGCGTCGTTCGGATCGTGCGGCCCGGTTCCCGGCCTCGTCGTGTGTCCGATCGGAGAGGCCGGCCTCCTGCCCGAACGGGTGGTCGAGGCTGCCTCTCCGATCGACGACGTGCGCGGCACGGCAGCCTACCGCCGGCATACGCTGCGGGTGCTCGCGACGAGGGCGCTGGAGAGGACGCTTGCGTGAGGATCGCGCTGACGGTGAACCGAGAGGTGCGCGAGGCCGACGTCTGGCCGGGCGAGAGCCTGCTCTTCGCGCTCCGGGAGCGGCTCGGGCTGCCGGGGTCGAAGAACGCGTGCGAGCAGGGCGAGTGCGGCTCGTGCTCGGTGCTCCTCGACGGCACCCTCGTCTGCGCCTGCCTCGTGCTCGCCGCGCAGGCGGACGGGCACGAGGTCGTCACCGTCGAAGGGCTGGCCGACGGCGACGGGTTGCACCGGGTGCAGCAGGCCTTCGTCGAGGCCGGGGCCGTCCAGTGCGGCTTCTGCACGCCCGGGCTCGTGGTCGCCACGGCCGACCTGCTCGCGCGGCGGCCGGATCCCACCGAGGACCAGGTTCGCGAGGCGCTCTCCGGCAACCTCTGCCGCTGCACCGGCTACACGAAGATCTTCGACGCCGTTCGGCTCGCGGCCGCCCGCCGATGAGCACGACCACGGAGCGGCTCCGGGTCGGCCGGATCGGCGACGTCGTCCCCCGTTCCGACGGCGAGCCGAAGACGACCGGTCGGTTCGTCTACGCGAGCGACCTGTGGGCGGCGGGAATGCTCTGGGGGCATACGGTGCGGAGCCCTCATCCCCACGCCCGGATCGTCTCGATCGACATCTCGGCCGCCCTGGCGATGCCGGGGGTGCACGCCGTGCTCACGCACGAGGACGTCCCCGGCGCGAAGCGCTACGGGCTCGAGTTCCCCGACCAGCCCGTGCTCGCGATCGATCGCGTCCGGTACTTCGGCGAGCCGGTGGCGCTCGTCGCCGCCGAGCATCCGGAGCAGGCCAGGCGCGCAGCGGAGCGGATCGCGGTCGAGTACGAGCTGCTCGAGCTCGTATCCGATCCCGAGCGGGCGACCGAGCAGGAGCCACTCCATCCCGACCGGCCGACGATGGGCCACGGCTACCGCGACGACCCGCGCCCGAACGTCGTCCGCCATCTGGTCATCCGCCACGGCGACCCCGACGCGGCCGGCGACGTGACCGTGACGGGGACCTACGAGGTGGGGATACAGGACCAGGCGTTCCTCGGCCCCGAGTCGGGACTGGCGGTGCCGGACGGCGAGGGAGGCGTCGACATCCACGTCGCCACCCAGTGGCTGCATGTCGACCGCGACCAGGTCGCACCGTGCCTCGGCCTCGAGCCCGAGCAGGTGCGCATCCATCTCGCCGGGGTCGGCGGCGCGTTCGGCGGCCGCGAGGACCTCTCGATGCAGATCCACGGGGCGATGCTCGCCCTCCACACGGGCCGACCCGTGAAGCTGGTCTATGCGCGGGACGAGTCGTTCGTCGGCCACGTCCACCGGCACCCGGCGCGGATCAGGGCCGAGCATCGCGCGACCCGCGAAGGCCGGCTCGTCTGCGTCCGGACGGAGATCCTGCTCGACGGCGGCGCCTACGCGTCGTCGTCGACCGCGGTCACCTCGAACGCGGCCTCGTTCGCGTGCGGTCCGTACGAGGTGCCGAACGCGCTGATCGAGTCGACCTGCGTCTACACCAACAATCCGCCGTGTGGTGCGATGCGCGGCTTCGGCGCGGTCCAGACCTGCTTCGCCGCCGAGGCGCAGATGGACAAGCTCGCGGCAGAGCTCTCGCTCGATCCGGTCGAGCTCCGGCTCCTGAACGCGCTCGCCCCCGGCGACTCGCTGCCCACCGGCCAGGTGGTTCGCGGATCGCTGCCGGTCGCGGAGGTGATCCGGCGCGCAGCCGCGCTCGAGATCCCCGCCGCCGAGGAGCTTCCGCGCGACCCGATCCGGCTCCCGGGAGGAGCGGGCAACACCACCCGGGGCGAGGGCGTCCGGCGCGGCGTCGGCTTCGCCGCGGGATTCAAGAACATCTGCTACTCGGAGGGCTTCGACGACTTCTGCGCCGCCCGGGTGATCCTGAGCGGCGAGTCGGCGGAGATCCACTGCGCGGCCGCCGACGTCGGCCAGGGGGTGACGGGCGTGATCGAGCAGGTCGCCCGCACCGAGCTCGGGTTGGACGGGATCACGATCGCCACGGCCGGGACGGCGACGGTCGACTCGGCCGGCTCGTCCTCGGCCTCCCGACTCACGTACATGGCGGCCGGGGCGGTCCAGCTCGCCTGCCGCGCCGCGCTCGACGAGCGGGGGCGCACCGGCGGCGACGTCGACGTCGAGCGCGTCTTTCACCACCCGCGCACCTGGCCGCTCGATCCCGAGACCGGCCAGACGACCGGGGAGCGCTCGCACGTCGCGCTCGCGGTCGCGGCGATGCGCGTCGTGGCCGAGGTCGACGTCGAGCTCGGGCTGACCCGCGTCGTCTGGATCGGGACCGCACAGGACGTCGGCAAGGCGATCAATCCCCAGGCGGTCACGGGCCAGATCGAGGGCGGGACGGCACAGGGTCTCGGCCTCGCCCTGATGGAGGAGATCCAGACGCATGACGGGCTGATCACGAACGCGAGCTTCACCGACTACCTGATCCCGACCGCGCTCGACATGCCGCCGGTCGTCAGCGAGCTGATCGAGGATCCCGAGCCGGACGCCCCCTACGGCGTGAAGGGCGTCGGCGAGCCCCCGACCGTGGTCTCGACCGCTGCGATCGTCTCGGCCCTCCGGGACGCGACCGGGCGGTCGCTGATCCGGGTGCCCGTGCGGCCGGACGACATCGTCGGCCTCGACCGGCCTGCCGACGGCGAGCCCGGTTTGCCCGGACATCGGCCCAACCCGAAGCAGTAGGCTCCGGCCGTTCCCGAGCGAAAGGGGTGCGCCGTGATTCGCGTCATCGCCTGTTACGAGAGCCAGCCCGACGCCGAGCGGTACGAGCGGCACGCCGAGCTCTGCCGACGCGTCGAAGGATCCACGTTCCGCCACGGCCGCGTGCTGCGGACGATCCACGGCGAGCCCGAGCTGCATTACTACGCCGAGTTCGAGTTCCCCGACCTGGACGCGTTCAAGGCCGTCTCCGACTCGGAGGAGTTCCGGGCCACGGGCAAGGACGCGGCCGAGATGGGGATCCCGCATTCGGTCTACCTGGTCAGCGTTGACTGAGCCGCAGCGCCCCACTCCGCGGTCGCCGGAAGAGCTCGGCTTCGAGTCGATCCTGTACGAGAAGACGCCGCCGCGGGCGACGATCACCCTCAACCGCCCCGAGGTCCTGAACGCGTTCGACTTCCGGATGCTGCGCGAGCTCGCCCGCGCCTGCGAGGACGCGAGCTGGGACGACGAGATCCGCGTCGTCGTCCTCACCGGCGCCGGGCGCGCGTTCTGCGTCGGAGCGAACCTCCGCTCGTGGGCCGAGGACGGGCTGGTCGGGGACCAGCGCGAGTACTGGAAGTGGTTCGGGGCGATGGACGCCGGCGTCACCGCGCTGCGCCGGATCGGCAAGCCGACGGTCGCGCGGATCAACGGCATCTGCGTCGGCGGTGGGAACGAGCTGCAGATGGCGTGCGATCTCGCGGTCATGGTCGGCGAAGCCTTCATCCGGCACGTCGGCCTCCAGCACGGCTCGGTGCCTGCCGCGGGCGCGACCCAGTGGCTGCCGATCATGGTCGGCGACCGGCGGGCCCGGGAGATCATCCTGCTCTGCGACGAGATTCCGGCCGCCCAGGCGGTCGAGTGGGGGCTCGTCAACCGGGTCGTGCCGGCCGCGCAGCTCGACGGGGCCGTCGACGAGATCGTCGCCAAGCTCGCCGATCGGTTGCCGATGATCACCCGCTACGCGAAGCATCAGCTCGACTTCTTCCGCGACCTCGCCTGGCACGGGACGATCGGCCACGCGCGCGACTGGCTGGCAGTATCGATGCTGAGCGAGGAGGCCGCCGAAGGGGTGCAGGGCTTCCTCGACCGACGAAAGGAGAAGGAATGAACGTCGACGAGCTCCTGAGCGGCGCCCGCGAGGTGCTGTCCGTGCGCCGCGTGTATGGCGACGCGATCGAGCAGGACCGCGTGCTCGTCATCCCGGCCGCGGCGTTTGCGGGCGGCGGTGGCGGGGGCGGCGACAACGAGGACAACGGCGGCGGGGGCTTCGGGGTCCGCGCCCGGCCCGTCGGCGCGTACGTGGTCAAGGACGGCGGCGTGACGTGGAAGCCGGCGGTCGACGTCGCCCGGACGATGCTGGGCTGGCAGATCGTCGCCGGCATTGCCGCGCTGGCGCTCTGGTCGTTCGCGCGTCGCTAGGTCCCCCAAGTAGGCTCCGCCGCATGGCCGAGGTCGAGACCAGCCGGGACGGCGCGGTCCTGACGATCACGCTCAACCGCCCCGACTCCTACAACGCCTTCACCACCTCGATGCACGCCGCCCTGCACACGGCGCTCGAGGAGGCGGCGGCCGAGGACGTCCGCGCGGTCGTGATCACCGGTGCCGGCAAGGGGTTCTGCGCCGGCCAGGACATCTCCGAGTTCCGCGGCCTCGACCACGACGTCGGCGACCACCTGGAAGCGACCTACCATCCGAACGTGCGCGCGATCCGCGCGCTCGAGAAGCCCGTGTTCGCGGCGATCAACGGCGCCGCCGCGGGGGCCGGGCTGTCGCTCGCGTGCGCGTGCGACTATCGCGTCGCCGCCGACAGCGCCGGCTTCGTCCCCGGCTTCGTCGGCATCGGCCTCGTTCCCGACTCGGGCGGCTCCTACTTCCTCGCCCGGCTCCTCGGCCCCTCGCGTGCCTTCACGTGGATGAGCTCGAACCGGAAGCTGACCGCCGCCGAGGCCCATGCCTGGGGGCTCGTCGACGAGGTCGTCCCGGCCGACGACGTGCTCACGCGAGCGGCGGAGCTGGCGGCGTCGTGGGCGGCCGCCCCGACGAGGGGGATCGGGATGGCGAAGCGGCTGTTCGATCATGCGCAGACCGCGACCCTCGACGAGCAGCTCGCGCTCGAGGCCGAGCTCCAGACCGCCGCGACGAGAACGGAGGACTTCCGCGAGGGAGTGGCCGCGTTCCTCGAGAAGCGTCCGCCGCGCTTCAGCGGCTCTTGATCTCGGCGATCGACTACCACACCGGCGGCGAGCCGTTTCGCATCGTCACCGGCGGCGTCGCGCCGCTCGAGGGGAAGACGATCCTCGACAAGCGCCGCTTCGCAGGCGAGCACCTCGATCACGTCCGGCGCCTGCTCGTCTTCGAGCCGCGCGGGCACGCCGACATGTACGGCTGCTTCGTCACGGAGCCCGAGGACGCCGGCGCCGACCTCGGCGTCGTGTTCTTCCACAACGACGGCTACTCGACCGCGTGCGGGCACGGCACGATCGCGCTCGTCACCTGGGCGATCGAGAGCGGCCTGGTGGAGTGGAGCGGTGGCGAGGCGGAGGTGGTCGTGGACGTGCCCTCGGGCCGGCTCCGCACCTGGGCCGAGGTCGAGGACGGGAAGGTCACGTCCGTTCGCTTTCGAAACGTTCCGGCGTTCGTCCACGCGCGCGGGGTGGCCGCCGCCGGCCGCACGGTCGACGTCGCCTTCGGGGGCGCGTTCTACGCCTCCTGCGAGGAGCGGATCGAACCGGGCGGGCTGCCGAGGCTGATCGAGCTCGGCCGCGCGATCAAGGCCGACGTCGAGCGGGATCACCGGGTCGTCCATCCGGTCGAGCCGGATCTCCGTGACGTCTACGGCGTGATCTTCTGGCAGGAGGAGGGCGAGTCGCCTCTCACTCAGCGCAACGCGACCGTGTTCGCAGACGGGGAGGTCGACCGCTCGCCCTGCGGCAGCGGCACGTCCGCGCGGCTCGCGCTCCTGCATGACGAGGGCCGGCTCGCGCTCGGCGAGACGCTCGTCCACCGGAGCATCGTCGGCAGCGAGTTCACGGGTCGCGTGATCGAAGAGACCGGAGCCGGGGTGATCACCGAGGTGGAGGGCCGGGCTCACCTGACCGGCCTGCACGAGTTCGTGCTCGAGTCCGCCGACGAGCTCGGCGAGGGTTTTCTCCTGCGTTAGCCCCGCCGCGGCTTGAAGCCGCGTAGCCGCAGGGAGTTCGAGACGACGAAGACGCTCGAGAACGCCATCGCCCCGCCGGCGATCAACGGGTTGAGATAGCCCGATGCGGCCAGCGGCAGGGCGGCGACGTTGTAGGCGAAGGCCCAGAACAGATTGCCCTTGATCGTCGCGAGCGTTCGTCGCGAGAGCCGGATCGCGTCGGCCGCCGCGCGCAGATCGCCGGAGACGAGCGTCAGGTCGCTGGCCTCGATCGCGACGTCGGTGCCGGTGCCGATCGCGAGGCCGAGGTCGGCCTGGGCGAGCGCCGGGGCGTCGTTGACGCCGTCGCCGACCATCGCCACGACCGACACGTCAGCCTGCAGGCGCGAGACGACCAGGGCCTTGTCGGCCGGCAGCACCTCGGCGATCACCTCGTCGATTCCGACCTCGGCGGCGATCGCTCGGGCGGTCGTGTCGTTGTCACCGGTCAGGAGCACGGGCCGCAGATCGAGGCGCCGGAGGTCGCCGATCGCAGCTGCGCTCGACCGCTTCAGCGTGTCGGCGACGGTGAAGACCGCGCGCGCCTCCCCGTCCCAGCCGGCGGCGAACGCGGTTCGACCGGCGGCCTGCGCGGCGTCGACCGCCTCCGAGAGCCGCGGGCCGAGGGCGAGCCCCCGCTCGGCGAGGAGCGACGGGCGGCCGACGACGAGCCGATGTCCCTCGACCACGCCCTCGACGCCGAGCCCCTCGCGATTCCCGAACGACTCGACCGGCGGCAGCGGGCCCGCCTCGAGCGCGGCGTCGGCGATCGCGCGGCCGATCGGGTGCTCGGATGCGTGCTCGACGGCGCCGACCAGCCGGAGCGCCTCGGAGCGTTCGAGCCCGTCGGCGGTCGCCACGTCCACGAGCGACATGCGGCCCTCGGTGACCGTCCCGGTCTTGTCGAGGACGATCGTGTCGACGCGGCGCGTCGACTCGAGCATCTCCGGGCCCTTGATCAGGATCCCGAGCTGCGCTCCGCGACCGGTGCCGACGAGGAGCGCGGTCGGGGTGGCGAGCCCGAGTGCGCAGGGGCAGGCGACGATCAGCACGGCGACAGCTGCCGAGAAGGCGAAGGTCGCGCCCGCGCCGGTTGAGAGCCAGTAGGCGAGCGTCCCCGCGGCGATCACGATCACGGCCGGGACGAAGATCGCCGACACGCGGTCGGCGAGGCGCTGCACGGGCGCTTTCCCGGACTGGGCCGCGGTGACGAGCCTGGCGATCTGGGCCAGAGCGGTATCGGCGCCGACCCGCTCGGCGCGGACGACGAGACGGCCGCCGACGTTGACGGCCGCGCCCGCGATCGCGTCGCCCTCGCCGACCTCGGCCGGGACGCTCTCGCCGGTGAGTAACGACTGGTCGACCGCCGAGCGGCCCTCGACGACGACACCGTCGGTGGCGATCTTCTCCCCGGGACGGACGACGAAGAGGTCACCGACCTGCAGTCGGTCGATCGGGACGCGTCGCTCGGTCCCGTCCGGATCGAGCACCGAGGCTTCCTTCGCTCCGAGCTCGATGAGCGCGCGCAGCGCTGCCCCTGCGCGGCGCTTTGCCCGGGCCTCGAAGTAGCGTCCGGCGAGCAGGAACGCGATCACGACGGAGGCGACCTCCAGGTAGATCTGGTCGGCGCCCGCGGTCCGCGAGGGGACGAGGTCGAACGTCATCTTCATCCCGGGCTCGCCGGCGTCGAGGAAGAAGAGCGCGACCACCGACCAGCCCCAGGCGGCGAGCGTACCGACGGAGATCAGCGTGTCCATCGTCGCCGATCCGTGACGGAGGTTCTTCCAGGCGGCGAGGTGGAACGGCCAGCCTGCCCAGAGGACGACGGGGGTGGCGATCTGGAGGGACAGCCACTGCCAGTAGGTGAACTGGAGCGCCGGAATCATCGCCAGGACGAGCACCGGCAGCGAGAGCGCCGCCGCGACGACGAGCCGGCGGCGAAGCGCCGCGGCGGGGTCGACCTCGTCCGATCGACTCGGGGTCTCGGCCTCCGGCAGGCGGGCCGAGTAACCGGCCTGCTCGACCGCTTCCACGAGCGACTCCGCGGCGACGAGGGAGGGGTCGTACTCGACCGCGGCCTGCTCGGTCGCGTAGTTGACGGACGCGGAGACGCCGTCGAGACGATTGAGCTTCCCCTCGATCCGGGCGGCGCACGAGGCGCACGTCATCCCCTCGATCGGCAGCTCGACGCGTTGGCGCGTGGGCGACATGCCGGTGGTCACGGACTCGATCTCCATCTTCTCAATACTATATGGGGGTATGGTATCGTGCTGCGGATGGCAACCGCGTCCGAGCGCCGCGTCTACGGATACGCGCCCTACAAGGAGCAGCTGCTGAAGCGCCTCGCGCGGATCGAGGGCCAGGTGCGCGGGATCGCGAGGATGATCGAGGACGATCGCTACTGCATCGACGTCCTCACCCAGCTCGGCGCGGTTGACACCGCCCTCGAGGCGGTCGCGCTGAAGGTGCTCGAGGAGCACGTCTCGCACTGCGTCGCCGGCGCGCTCGCGTCGGGCGACCCGAGCGAGGCGACCGAGAAGAGCCGGGAGCTCCTGGAGGCGGTCCAGCGCTTCGCGAAGACCCGCTGAGCGTGGTCGACGACCGCGGATCGCTGAACCGGTCGGCGCTAGATCGTCTTGAACTGCTCGAACGGCTGCCGGCAGCTCGTGCAGTAGCGGATCGAGCGGCACGGCGTCGGGCCGAAGATGTTCTCCAGCCTCGTCTCGGTGGAACCGCAGTACGGGCAGCGGAAGACCGCGCTCCGCAACTGGACGAGCTTCGGCGGCGCCGCCTCGCGCGGGGCCGGCGGGGCAAACCCGGCGGCGCGCAGCTTCTCCCGCCCGGCCGGCGTGATCCGGTCGGTCGACCACGAGTCGTCGAGGACGACCTCCACGTCGGCCTCCGCGCCCATGCCTTCGATCGCCTCGGTCATCTGCGAGCGCATCACCTCGAGGGCGGGGCAGCCGAGGAACGTCGGCGTGAACTCGACGTGGACGCGCTCTCCGTTGATCCGCACGTCGCGGACGACTCCGAGATCGACGATCGAGATCACGGGGATCTCCGGATCCGCCACCTCCGCGAGCGCCTCCCAGACGGCGGCCTCGGTCACCACGTCGCACCCGGTACGGATCGGCGCACCATCGTCATCTCCTCCCAGAGCGCCGGCCAGTCGTCGGCGTGGGCGCCGCGCTCGATCGGGTCGGTCTCGGCGAGCTCCAGCTTCGCCCCCAGGGCCGACCGCAGCTCCGGAGCGACCAGGCCGAGCGCGTGGGGCCACAGCTCCGCGACCGCCGCGATGAAGCGCGGCTCGTCGTGCAGCCGTGCGCGCCACATCTCGGCGTGCATCCGGTGGTAGGCCTCCTCACGGTCGATCTTCGCCGCGAGTCCGGCGATCCCGCTGTCGCTCGACGCCTTCAGGCTCTCGAGCCGCAGCTCGTCGGCGGCCTCGTAGAGGACCCGCCGCGCGATCGTCCGCGCCCAGTCGGGCACGAAGCGAAGCTCGACGAGCTGCGCGGAGCGGTACTCCTCCGGGGAGCGGTCGAACGCTAGGGCGTCCGCGTCCTCCGACAGCAACTGGTAGAGAGCGCGGGCGTGGCCGATCTCGTTCTGGGCGATCGACGAGAAGGCGACGTCCTCCTCCAGCATCGGCGCGATCCCCGTCCACTCCGAGTCGCACCAGCCCAGCACGAGCTCGTCGTCTGCGATCTCGAGCAGCAGCCGTTCCTCGTCGCTTCGCGTCGGGGAATGGTTGGAAGACCCGTGAGCGCCCATGCCGTTCTAACCGTTTCCGGTGGAGCCGGAAACGGCCGCTCGCTCGCGTGCCTCCTTCAGCTTCGCCTTCAGCGAGTAGCCGTCCACCCGGTGGTAGTTCTTGTGCAGCTCGTCGGCGAAGTCGCCGACCTCGAGGATCGAGCCTCGCGGAACGACCCAGAGGCAGACCGACTCGCCGCGGCGGCCGTACTGCTCGTGCGCGTACGCGCGCGCGAACGCCTCGTCGGGCGCGGCGACAGAGCCCGCGTGCTCGAACGCTTGCCCCTTCCGCTCCTGACGGAAGACCTCCCAGACCCCCGCTCCGGGGCCGGCAACGCCGACACCTCCGCTCTTGGGCGGCTCCGTCGAGCCTACGCCGCTGGTCATGCCGCGTCGGCCAGCATCACGCCGCGCACCCACTCGGTCTCGGCGCGCGAGATCCGCCGGAATTCGAGCCGCTCCACCGACTTGGGCCCGTGTCCGGTGACGACCGACCGCAGCTCGTCCCAATCGGGCTCTGTGTACTCCCAGACGCCGTCCTCCGCCTTCGCCAGCTTCGGATCGGGAGCCGTCAGCCCGAGCTCCCAGATCTGCGGCACGTACCCGTCGAGGAACTGCTGCCGGGCATCCTCGTTTCCCTGCGTCTTGATCCGCCACCGGACGACCGGGTCGTCCGCGGCCGGGATCGGGTTGCCGTGGAACTGCATCAGCGGGCCCCACCAGCGATCGAGGGCCTCCTGCACGAGCTCGCGCTGCTCGTCGGTGCCGTTCATCATCGTCAGGATCACGTCACGGCCGTGGAGGATGTGGAACGACTCCTCCCAGCAGATCTTCTTCATGATCCGCGCGTACGGTGCGTACGAGCACTTCAGGAGCGCCTTCTGGCTGATGATCGCCGCCGCGTCGACGAGCCAAGCGATGACTCCCACGTCTCCCCAGGAAACAGTCGGGTAGTGGAAGACGTTGTGGAACTTCGATTTGCCGGAGACCAGATCGGCCAGGCACCGCTCACGGGGTTTTCCCAGATCCTCGACCACCCGGTAGATCAGCTGCGAGTGGCCGACCTCGTCCTGCACCTTCGCGGTCAGCGCGAGCTTGCGCTGCAGCGTCGGGGCGCGGAGGATCCACTCGCGCTCGGGCAGCACGCCCATCAGCTCCGAGTTGCCGTGCATCTCGATGAACTTGATCAGCTTCGCCCGGTACTCGTCGGGCATCCAGTCGTCGACCTCGACCCGGCCGCCGCCCTGGACGTACTCGAGGAACCCCTGCTCATCCACCGCGACCTCCCTACCGAACGATCGTTAGTGTGGGGACCGTAGCATGTCCACGCGCCGCACCGAGCTGACCCGCGAGGCCGCGAAGCTCTTCGCCCGGAAGGGCTACCACGGCACCTCGATCGGCGAGATCGCGGAAGCGCTCGGGGTGCAGAAGGGCTCGCTCTACGCTCACATCGCCTCGAAGGAGGATCTGCTCTACGAGACGATGCGCGAGGGGGCCGCGGCCTTCCACGGCGCCCTCGACGCGATCCCCGAGTCGACGCCCGTGCCCGAACGCGTCCGGCTCGTCCTCCGCGGTCACCTGCGCGTCGTCGCCGAGCAGCTCGACGTCGCCACCGTCTTCGTCCAGGAGTGGCGGTACCTCGAAGGCGAGCGGCGTGAGGAGATCGTCGCCGAGCGCCGCCGCTACGAGGAGCGGATCCGCGATCTGTTTCGCGAGGGGCGAGAGCTCGGCGAGCTGCGGGCCGACCTCGACGAGGCGGTCGCCGCGCTCCTCCTCATCTCGGCCGCCAACTGGGCCTACACCTGGCTGCGGCCCGGGAGCGACACCGACGAGCTCGCCGACCGGTTCCACGCCCTGCTCGTCGACGGGATGCGCGGCTACTCGACTCCGGCGTAACCCGCGGCGCCTGGCATGCTCGGCTCCATGACCGGGCCGACGTTGATCGTCAACCCCTTCGCGACCCGGGTGACCGAGGAGCGGGTGCGCGAGGTCGAGGGGCGGATCGGCGCCGTCGAGACCCTGCTGACCGAGCGGCGGGGGCACGCCACCGAGCTCGCGCGCGGCGCGACGGGCGACGCCGTCTTCGTGTTCGGCGGTGACGGCGTCGTCAACGAGGTGCTGAACGGCCTCCCCCGTGGCGCTCGGCTCGGGATCGTCCCCGGCGGCCATACGAACGTGCTCGCCCGGGCGCTCGGCGTACCCCGCGACCCGGCCGCAGCGCAGCGCGAGCGGCCCATCTCGCTCGGCAGGGTGAACGGACGCCGGTTCGGCTTCGGCGCGGGAATCGGCGTCGACTCGGAGGCCGTGCGGGAGCTCGAGACGATCAAACGGGCGCGCGACGGTCGACGTCGGGGAGACCTCGACTACGCGAGAGCGGTCGCCGCCCGACTGCGCCGCGGGTATCCCCCGCGGCTCGACGTCGAGGGGATCGGCCTGGCGGCGCTCGTAGTCGTGTCGAACGACGCCGTCTTCACCTACGCCGGACGTGTCCCGCTGCGCGTCTCTCCGCAGTCGCGCTTCGAGCTCGGTCTCGACGTCTGGGCGCTCGAGCGGGCGGGCCCGGCCGCCGGTGCCAGGCTCCTTGCCCGGATGGCGACCGGCCGGGTCCTGGCCGGCATCCCCGGCGCGCACGTCCTCCACGACGTCGATCGCGTCCTCGTCACCTGCGACGAGCCGCTCCCGCTCCAGGCCGACGGCGAGGATCTCGGCGACGTCTCGGAGGCGGTGTTCGAGGCCGAGCGCGACGCGATCTCGGTGCTCGTGGCCTGAGGTACCATCGCCCGCGGATGACCGAGGTCGTTCCCGCCGAGCGAGGGCTCGTCCGCGTGATCGGGGACGGGGCGAGCGTTCCCGACGGCGAGGTCGACGGGCTCGACGAGAGCGACCTGCTCGAGCTCCACCGGCAGCTCGTCCTGCTCCGCACCTACGACGAGCGCTCGGTCGTCTACCACCGCCAGGGCCGGATCGGCACGTACGCGATCTACTGGAACCACGAGGCGATGCAGGTCGGCTCGACGTACGCCCTCGAGCCTGACGACTGGATCTTCCCGAGCTACCGGGAGTCTGCGATCGGGCTGCTGCGCGGCATCCCCGCCGCGACCATCCTGTCCTGGTGGCGCGGGCATCCGGCCGGCTGGTGGAACCCGGACGACCACAACGTCGCCTCGATCTGCGTCCCGATCGCGACCCACGTGCCGCACGCGGTCGGGCTGGCCTGGGGAAAGAAGCTGCGCGGCGAGCAGGCGGTCGCGATCGCGTACTTCGGCGACGGGGCGACCTCGGAGGGCGCCTTCCACGAGGGGGCGAACTTCGCCGGAGTGATGAAGGCGCCGGCGATTCTGTTCTGCAACAACAACCAGTGGGCGATCTCGACCCCTCTCTCCGCCCAGACGGCTGCGCCGACCCTCGCCGACAAGGCGATCGGGTACGGGATGCCGGGCGTGCGCGTCGACGGGGCCGACGTGCTTGCCGTCTACGAGGCGACGCGCAACGCGGTCGCCAGGGCGCGTGCAGGCGCCGGGCCGACGTTCATCGAGGCGGTCACCTACCGGAGCGCGCCGCACGCGACGGCCGACGATCCGAGCGCGTACATCGACCAGGAGCGGGTCGAGGAGGAGAGACGCAACGAATGCGTCGGTCGGTTCGAGCGGTATCTGCAGCGCCTCGGGGTGCTCGACGCCGCCGCCGCCGACGCGGTGCGGGCCGGAGCCGCCCAGATCCTGCGCGAGGGAATCGCGGCCGCCGAGGCCGAGGAGCCGGCCGACCCCGCGCTCGTGTTCGCATATGCGTACGCCGATCCTCCTGCCGGTCTCGCCGACGATCTCGCCGAGCTGCAGAGCATCGACCGTGGCTGAGCTCACCCTGCTCGAAGCGGTGAACGACGCCCTGCACACCGAGCTGGAGCGCGACGAGAACGTGCTGGTGATGGGCGAGGACGTCGGCCGGGCAGGTGGGGTGTTCCGGGCGACGGCGGGCCTGTGCGACCGGTTCGGCCCGGATCGCGTCGTGGACACGCCGCTGGCCGAGGCGGGAATCCTCGGCACCGCCGTGGGCCTGTGCATGGCCGGCTGGCGGCCGGTGTGCGAGATGCAGTACGACGCGTTCAGCTATCCCTGCCTCGATCAGCTGATCAACCACGTGGGGCGGTACCGCTGGCGGACGCGCGGAAAGATGGCGTTCCCGCTGGTCGTGCGGATGCCCTACGGAGGCGGGGTGCGCGCGCCGGAGCTGCACGACGACTCGCCGGAGACGTACTACGTGCACACGCCCGGAGTGAAGGTGGTCGTCCCCGCGACGCCGGCCGATGCGAAGGGGCTGCTGGCGGCTGCGATCCGGGATCCGGACCCCGTGGTGGTGCTCGAGCCGAAGTTGGTGTACCGCACGGCACGCGGCGAGGTGCCGGAGGGCGAGCACCTCGTGCCGCTCGGAACGATGCGCGTCGCGCGGGCGGGGTCGGACCTCACGCTGGTCGCCTACGGGGCGATGGTCGGGGTCGCCGAGCGGGCGGCGGACGCGCTCGAGGCGTCGGTGGAGGTGCTCGACGTGCGAACCCTGAAACCGCTCGACGAGGCCTCCCTGCTCGCGTCGGTGGCGAAGACGGGGCGGGTGGTGATCGTCCAGGAGGCGCCGCGGGTGGCCGGGTTCGCGGCCGAGCTGGCTGCGGTGATCGCAGAGAGATCGATCCTCGATCTGCGCGGTCCGGTGCTCAGGGTGACCGGCTACGACGTGCCGTATCCGTTCTGGCAGCTCGAGGACTCGTACATGCCCTCGGTCGAGCGGGTGGTTGCGGCCGGGCGGCGGCTGCTCGACGAGTTCTGATGGCGTACGAGTTCCGGCTACCCGATCTCGGCGAGGGGTTGACCGAGGGCGAGGTCGCCCGCTGGCTCGTCGAGGAGGGGCAGGAGATCGCCGAGGACGAGCCGCTGGTCGAGATCCAGACCGACAAGACGACGGTCGAGATCCCCTCGCCCGCGGCCGGCAAGGTGCTGCGGATTCTCGTTCAGGAGGGTGAGGTCGTCCCGGTCGGAACGGTGCTCGTGATGGTCGGCGAGGATGCCGGTGAACCGGCCGAGGCTTTGCCATCGCCCTCTCGTCCTGAACCGACACGTCAGGGGTCAGACCCCGGGCGTGCCCCCGCCGGCCGTGTCCGTGCGACTCCTCTTGTGCGCCGAATCGCGCAGGAGCTCGGTGTTTCGCTCGAGGAGGTCGCTCCAACCGGCCCGAACCGACAGGTGACTGAAGGAGACGTGCGCGCCGCTGCTTCCGACCATGTCCGGGGTCAGACCCCGGACAATGGCCAGAATGGCCGGCGGGAGCCGCTTCGCGGGGTCCGCAGGCTGATCGCCGAGCACATGACCCGTGCGCACCGGGAGGTACCGGCGGTGACCTGGGTCGAGGAGTGCGACTTCGGCCGGGTCGACGTCGCCCTGCTCGTCCCGACCGCCTTGAAGGCGTGCGCGCTGTCGCTGGTCGAGTTCCCGGAGCTGAACGCGCGGCTGGACGCCGACGAGATCGTCTACCTCGACCGGTACGACCTCGGCGTCGCCGTCCAGACCGATGCCGGCCTGGTCGTCCCGGTCGTCCGTGACTGCGACAGCCGCCCGGTCGACGAGCTCGCCGGGGACGTCGCCCGGCTGGCCGAGGCTGCCCGAGCGGGGACGCTGGCCGCGGCGGAGCTGCGCGGCTCGACGTTCACGGTCACGAACGCCGGCAAGCTCGCCGGCCTCTTCCAGACGCCGATCGTCAACCACCCCGAGGTTGCGATCCTCAGCATCGGCCGGATCGGCTCTCGCCCGGTCGTCCGAGACGGCGAGATCGTCGCCGCCTCGATCGGCACCGTCGCGGTCACGTTCGACCATCGCGTGGTCGACGGTGCGCGGGCGGCGGCCTTCGGCCTCGACGTGATTCGACGCCTCGAGCACTCGTAGACCGCCGAGTGGCCGAGTAGGTCAGGTCGTCCCGCCGTCCAGGTCCAGGTGCGGAGCGATCATCCGCTCGATCCGCGGCGCGCTCGCTCGCCCTTCGATGCGGGCGACGACGCGCCGGTCCTTGACCAGGAGCAGTGTCGGAACCGTCCTGACCCGCAGCCGCTCGACGAGGTCGCGGTGCCCGCCGACGTCGATCGTCTGAATCCGCAGGCGGCCGCGTTCGGTCCGGGCGAGCTGGGCAAGCGGGCTCTCCATCCGGCGGGCGGGCCCGGAGCGCGAATCGGTGAAGAAGGCGAGCAGGGGAATCTGGGCGCCCATGGGTCACTATCCGACCGCCCCACGATCCCAAAACGGCCGTATCCGGCACACGACTACACTGGCCGCGACGTGGGCTCCTGGTACTGGATTGGCGTCGCAGCCGGGCTCGGCGCAGGCGCCGGGATCGCCCTCGGCGCTCTCGCACCCGAGCGCCGGACCGCCGTCTTCGCGGGCATCGGCGCCCTCGCCGGCATCGCCGCCGGGGTCGGTATCGGCCGGCTGACCGGCGGCTGGGAGGAGTCGGCCGCGGGCGGCTCGGCAGGACTCCTCGGCCTCCTGTCCTCCGTTCCCGTCGTCGCGGGTGCTCTCCGGGCAGGCGGCACCCGGCTCGGGGTGGCGGCGATCGTGGCGCTGGCCGGACTCGCTGTCGCCGCCCTCGGCCTCGTCCCCGGCCTCGGCTACGCGGTGGCGGTGGCGGTGCCGCTCGTCGCGCTCCGTGTCCGCGGCCGAGGCGGGGAGCGGTACGCGGGGCTCCGCATCCTCGCCCGCGACTGATGCGCAAGCTCGTCCTGATCGTGATCGACGGCCTGACGCCGGCGGTCTACGAGGATGCGGTCGAGAGCGGCCGTGCGCCTGCGCTTGCCTTTCTGGCCGGGCTCGGCCCGTACCGGCGGGCGCTGTCGACGTTTCCGTCGCTGACCCCGGTCTGCGCGTCGTCGATCGCGACGGGGGCCCACCCCGACATCCACCGGATCCCGCATCTCGTCTGGTACGACCGCGACGAGCGGCGGCTGATCGAGTACGGATCGTCGCTCGGCGCGTTGGTCGCGGCGGGCATGGGCCGGTCGATCGTGAACACGATCTTCCACATGAACGGTCGACACCTGGGCACCGGCGCCGTGACGGTGTTCGAGGCGCTGGACGACGCCGGCCTCGAGACGGCGGCGGTCAACTTCACGTGCTACCGCGGCCGCACCGAGCACCGCACGACCCTCCCCGGCGTGACGCGCACGGCCCGGGGACCGAAGCGCTTCTTCTTCTACAACCTGTTCGAGTCGGACGCCACCGGCGCTCCGCTCTCGGTGCGGAAGCGCTCCGCGGGCACGATCGACAGCTACGCGGCTGCCGTCGGTCGCTGGCTCGTCACCCGCGACGGCTTCGATTTCCTCCTCTACTACCTGTCCGACTACGACTACGTCTCCCACGCGCTCGGCCCCGACGGAGCGGCGATCAAGCTGCTCGACGCCGATGCCGCGATCGCCTCGTTGATGGACGCGGCGGGCGGCTGGGACGAGTTCGTCGAGCGCTACGCCGTCCTGCTCTGCTCGGACCACGGCCAGACGCCCGTGCGCACGGCGGCCGCGCTCGAGCCTGCCTATGCTGGCCTGCGCCTCCTGCTGCGAAGCGGCGGCGCGCAGGCGGATGTGGCGGTCACCGCCTCGAACCGGGCCGCCCAGGTCTACCGGCTACCGCCCTGCTCCGAGCCGGCGCGATCGCTCGCCGAACGCCTGGATGGGCACGCGGCCGTCGACGCCGCGCTCTTCATGGAGGAGGGCGACGCAGTCGCTAGGCGGGGCGGGGAGGAGCTCCGGTTCCGGCCCGACGGCGACACGTGGCGGATCGAGGGGGAGCCGGCGAGCCTCGACCATCCCGATGGGCTCGCGCGAGCGTGGGGCGCGCTGCAGAATCCCAATGCCGGCGACGTGCTCGTCTCGGCCGCGCAGGGCTTCGAGTTCGTCGACCTCGGCGGGCGCCACCATGCGGGCGGCGGCAGCCACGGTTCCCTCTGCGCCGGCGACTCGGAGGTGCCGATGCTGGCGGTCGGGCTCGATGCTCTGCCCGCGAGCATCACCGACATCGCGCCTGCCGCGCTCGCCCACTTCGGCGTCGAGCCGCCGGCGTACGTACGGGCGCGTTCCGTTGTCGGCTGACGGCTCCGCGGCCGCACGCAGGGCGATGGTCGACCAGCAGCTTCGCGCCCGCGGGATCGGCGACGAGCGGGTGCTCGCCGCGATGGGACGCGTACCGCGCGAGCTCTTCGTCCCCGAGGCCGAGCGTGCACGCGCCTACGACGACGTCGCGTTACCGATCGGCGACGGCCAGACGATCTCACAGCCCTACATGGTCGCCCGGATCTGCGAGCTGCTCGGGTTGGGCGGGGGCGAACGCGCACTCGACGTCGGCACGGGCTCCGGCTACCAGGCGGCAGTCGTCGCCGAGCTCGCCGGCGAGGTGGACACGATCGAGCGGTTGCCGGCACTCGCCGAACAGGCACGTGCCGCACTCGCCGCGGCGGGCTACGGGCGCGTCCGGGTGCACGTCGGCGACGGCACGGGCGGGGTGCCCGAGCGGGCGCCGTTCGCGGCGATCGCGGTCGCCGCGGCCGCTCCGGAAGTTCCGTCGTCGCTCTACGATCAGCTTGAACCAGGCGGCCGGCTCGTGATCCCGATCGGCGGACGCGGCGGTCAGGAGCTCCGGCTCGTCGTGTCGAGCCCCGAAGGACCGGCAGTGCTCCGCTCGGTGCCGTGCCGGTTCGTGCCGCTGGTCGGCCGGGAGGGGTTCGACCAGCGGTAGACATCTCGATTCGACCCTTCGGGTACGCTCGCGGAAAGTGGCGCGGTCGACGTCAGCGAGCATCGCCGCCGTGCGGGCCGGCCGCGCACTGAGGCGGCCCGAGAACTGGTACGAGCTGCTCAAGTTCTCGCTGGTCGGCGCGAGCGGCTACGTGGTCAACCTGGCCGTCTACGTCGCCCTGCTCGAGGGCGCGGGCCTGCACTACCTGCCCGCGGCGGCCTGCTCGTTCGCAGTCGCGGTCAGCAACAACTACGCCTGGAACCGTCTCTGGACGTTCCGCCACCACCGGGGGCACGTCTACTCCCAGGGGATGCGATTCCTCGCCGTCTCGCTGCTCGCCCTCGGGCTCAATCTCCTCCTGCTCCGGGGGCTCGTGGCGCTCGATACCGGCAAGATCGTCGCGCAGGCCCTGGCGATCGTGCTCGTCACGCCGTTCAGCTTCAGCGCGAACAAGCTCTGGTCGTTCCGCCGGTAGCCGTGCGCCGGGCCGCCGCCCTCGCCGCACTCGTTGCGCTCGCGGTCGCCCCGGCCGCCTTCGCCGAACCGGGAGGGCCAACCTACGACGAGCAGGGCCGGCTCGTCGAGACACCGTTCACTCCGGTCATGTCGAAACCGAGCCTGACCGAGTCGAAGGCGACCGCGATCCTGCTCTCTGCGCCGAAGGTGAAGAGCTGGCTCTCGCGCTACCCCAGGTCGAGCCTCGTCAAGCAGGCGACGTACGACAGCACGTACCTCGACTGGGATGTGAAGGTGTGGTCGGGTGACGCCGGCGAGATCGCCACCGGGCGCGTCGACGACCGGAGCGGCGTGGTCACGGAAGCGTGGACGGGCCCGCAGGTCGCGTGGAGGATGGCGCGCGGAGGGCCCGGGGCCTTCGGCGGCAGGAAGATCAACAGCTACTCGGTCTGGCTCGCATTCTGCGCCCTGTTCCTGCTCGGGCTCGCCGACCTGAGGAGGCCGATCAGCCTCCGCAACCTCGATCTGCTCGCCCTCCTGTCCTTCACGGCCTCGCTCTGGTACTTCAACCACGGCCACATCTTCGCGAGCGTGTCGCTCGTCTACCCCGGCCTCCTCTACCTGCTCGCGAGAACGGTCTGGATCGGCATCCGCGGCCGCGCGCCCCGCGCGTCGCGGCCTCTCTGGCCGGTGTGGCTCCTCGCCGCCGCGACCGTCTTCGTCGCCGGCTTCAAGGTCGGCCTGAACGTGCGCGACTCGAACGTGATCGACGTCGGCTTCGCGGGAGTGATCGGAGCCGAGCGGATCGTGCACGGCCAGTCCCCCTACGGGAACTTCCCCGTCGAGGACGCGCGGAAGCCGTGCGGCCCGGCCGACCGCGACGGCGAGATCCGCGAGCGCATCCAGGCGAACGGCCGTTGCGAGGCGGCCAATCCGAACGGCGACACGTACGGCCCGGTCGCCTACCTCGCCTACCTGCCCGGCTACGCGTTCTTCGGCTGGAGCGGGAAGTGGGACGATCTGCCGGCGTCGCATTTCACGGCGATCGCCTTCGATCTGCTCTGCCTGATCGGCCTCGGCCTGGTCGGCAGGAGGTTCGGCGGCAACCGGCTCGGGGTCACGCTCGCATTCGCCTGGGCGGCATACCCGTTCTCCCAGTACGCGTCGAACTCGAACACGAACGACGCGATCATGCCCGCGTTCCTGATCTGGGGGCTCTGGCTGTGCACCTCGCCCTGGGCGCGCGGCGGGTTCGGTGCCCTGGCCGGCTGGACGAAGTTCGGCGCGCTGATCGTGGCGCCCCTGTGGGCGACCTACCCCGACCTCCGGCGCAGCAGGCGCACTGCGCTCGGGTTCGCGGGCGGCTTCGCGCTGGCGACGCTGGCGAGCTTCTGGGTGCTTCTGCTCGAGCCCGACGTGCTGCACGCTGCGGGAGTCTTCTGGGACCGGACGATCCCGCCGCAGGTGCACCGGCACTCTCCCTTCTCGCTCTGGGACTGGCGCCAGTACCACGCCGGCCTGCCCGACCTGAAGTGGGTCCAGCACGTGCTGCAGGCGCTCCTGGTCGCAGGCGCCGCCGTGGCCGCCTTCCTCCCCCGACGCAAGTCGCCGCTCCAGCTCGCCGCGCTGACCGGAGCGCTCCTGATCGGCTTCGAGGTCGTCCTCACCCACTGGTTCTACCTCTACCTGCCGTGGTTCTTCGGATTCGTCGCGTACGCCGTCTTGGCGGGCGAGCCGGCCGAGCAGCCCGTCGCCGGGACCACCCGTGAGCGCGAGGATCAAGGCATCGGGGACCGGATGAGTCCGGTCGCCGAGACGATTCCTTGACGTCGCAGCAGGCCGACGCGCGGCGTGCGGTCGTTGCCGCGGCGCTCGCTCTCGGGCTCTTCGTCGGCGCGTGGGCGGCGATCCACCGCGGCTTCTACCGGCACAGCCAGATCATCGACACGCCGATCTATCAGCGGTACGGCGACGCGATCGCGGACGGGCGGGTGCCGTACCGCGACTTCGGGCTCGAGTACCCGCCCGCCGCCCTCCCCGTGTTCGTGATCCCGTCGCTCCTGCGCTCGCCCGACGGAGACCTGGGCGGCTACCGGGACGGCTTCGAGGCCGAGATGCTCGTGCTGGGGGCGCTCACGCTCGCATTCATGCTCTCCGTGCTCCTCCGGCTCGGGGCGTCGACTGCACGGCTGGCGCTGGGGCTCGGCCTCGCGGCGGCCGCGCCGCTCCTGCTCGGCTCGGTCGTCCTGTCACGCTTCGATCTCTGGCCGGCAGCGCTCGCTGCCGGGGGGCTGGCGGCGCTCGTCGCCGGGAGAAACCGGCTCGGCTCGGGCGTTCTCGGTGTGGCGTTCGCGGCGAAGCTCTATCCCGCGGTGCTCGTCCCGCTCGCGCTGACCCGGGTGTGGCAGCGGCAGGGGCGGCGGGAGGCGGCGATCTGCGCGTGCGTCTGCGCGGCGGCGGCTTTCGCCTGCTTCCTCCCCTTCCTCGTCGCCAGTCCTCACGGCGTCTGGGACGCGCTCGTCCGCCAGACGAGCCGGCCGCTGCAGATCGAGACGCTCGGCGCGGGATTCCTGCTCGTCGCCCACCAGGTCGCGGGGGTCGGCGTGACGATGCGGTCGAGCCACGGCTCCCAGAACCTCGCCGGTCCGGGGCCGGATGCGCTGGCAGCGCTCCAGACCGTCGGACAGCTGGCGGCGCTCCTCGCCGTCTGGGTCTGGTTCGCTCGCGGTCCGGTCGACCGGGAGCGCCTGGTGCGCGCCTCCGCGGCCGCCGTCTGCGCGTTCGTCGCGTTCGGCAAGGTGCTGTCGCCGCAGTTCCTGATCTGGCTCGTCCCGCTCGTCCCGCTCGTCAGGGGGCGTCGCGGGCTCGCCGCCGGCTCCCTCCTCGCGCTCGCGCTCGTCCTCACCCAGCTCTGGTTTCCGTTTCGCTACTGGGATCTCGCGTTGCACCTGAGCGCGTTCCCGTCGGCGCTCGTCCTCGCTCGCGACCTCGTGCTGGTCGCCCTGTTCGCGACGCTGGTCTGGCCCGAACGTACCGGGTGACGATCCGCCTCTATCCCGGCGGGAGGCGAAGCGGCTCGATCGCGGTCGCCCGTCCGTCAGCGTCGCAGTCGACGATCACGCCCTCGAGGCGGACGCCGCCCTCCGCGGGGCGGAAACGGACCGGCATCCCCGTTCGCATCCGCCGGATCGCGAGCTCCGCCTCGACGCCGATCACCGAGTCGTGCGGGCCCGTCATCCCCGCGTCGGTGATCGCGGCGGTCCCGCCCGGCTGGATCCGCGCGTCGCTCGTCTGCACGTGCGTGTGCGTTCCGATCACCGCCGTCACGCGACCGTCGAGCCAGCGTGCGAGCGCGACCTTCTCGCTCGTCGCCTCTGCGTGGAAGTCGACGACGACAATCCTCGCGAGCCGTCGCGCCTGGTCGACGAGACCGTCGATCACCTCGAACGGTCCGACGTGGACGTCGAGGAAGAGCCAGCCGAGCAGGTTGATCACCGCCACCGGCGTCCCGTCCGCCGCGGGCGCGACGGCGAGCGGCCGTCCGGGAGAACCGGAGGCGACGTTCCCCGGGCGGACGACCCGCTCGGACTGCTCGAGGTAGGGGCCGATCTCGTCCCGTGCCAAGACGTGGTTGCCGAGCGTGACGACGTCGGCACCCGCGGCGAGTAGCCTGTCGGCGAGCTTCGGCGTCAGCCCCCGGCCGTCGGCCGCGTTCTCGCCGTTGACGATGCAGAAGTCGGCGCCGCGCTCCTCCCGCAACGACGGCAGACGCTGCTCGACTGCGGCACGGCCGGCCGACCCGAAGACGTCGGCGAGGAAGAGGATGCGCAAACGGAGGTTCTTCTAGCGCAGCGGCAGGCTCGCGGCGGGGTGCACTTCGATCGCGACCTGGTTTCCCGCATCCTGGGTGAACCGCGCGAGGGCGAGCCGCTCGATGCCGGAGAAGTCGAGCACCGTTCCGATCTTCGACGTGCCGGAGGTGAGCACGGAGCCGACCGTCAGCGCCGGATCGGGACGAACGTGCGAGACCGACACGACGACGGACGGCTGGTCGCTCGGCTGGATGTCGATCACCGAGCCGTGCACCGTGCCGTCGATCACGAAGTTGCCGAGACCGACGACGGTGCCGTCGACAGGCGCGTAGACGTCGGTTCCCGGTGCGGCGCCGACGTTCAGGGAGCCCGTCGCCGGTCCGGTGCCGCCGCCGCCGAGCTGGTAGTACGCGATCCCTCCTCCACCGCCGCCGAAGATCCGGTGGACGAGCCGAGAGAAGAGGCCCTCGTTCGCCTGCCGGCCCAGCGGATCGAGGGGTAGCGCGTCCTCGCCGGCGCTGTGGTAGCCGATCGCGGTCACCCGGCGCTCGTTCACGGGCAGCTGGACGCGGAGCTGACCCTGCACGGCGATCACGAGCGTCTTCGGCGGGCCGGTCGGCAACAGGCGCGAGGCGCTCGCCGGAGTCCCGACCCCCACCGCCACGGTCCCGCCGGAGCCGAACGCCGAGAGGGCGAGGACGACGACGGCGGCGAGGACGACGAGGACGAGCAGTGCCCGGCGTCGGGCGCGCCGCACGGCCCGCGAGGGACCACGCTGCGGCCGCCGGTAGGCCGTTCGAGGAGCCATGGTCGCCACCGTATCCGAGGGCCTGGCCGCTTTCAACCTCGGAGGTGTCGCCGAACGTGTCGGAACGGAGGCGAAATCGGCCGGCAGCGGCCGCCGTTGCAGGGCGAGCGACCCCTCGGTGTCGAGCCAGTCCCAGCCGCCCGCACGAGGCCGTACGGCCCGGGCGGTACGATGGGCGCGATGGCCACCGGCGCGGCGCCGAAGATCCAGATCCCGCGCTGGATGCAGCTGGTCGGGCTCCCTGTGCTGCTGATCCTGGCGTGGGTCGTCGCGGGACGCGTCTTTCACGTCGTGTTCCTGTTCCTGGTCGCGAGCCTCGTCGCTCTGCTGTTCAGTCCGATCGTCCGAACGATCAGCTCGGTGCGGCTCGGACGGTTCCGGATTCCCCGCGGACTGTCCGTCGCGATCGTGTACCTCTGCTTTGCAGCGGCGTTGATCGTGAGCATCTGGGCTCTCGCCACCGTCGTCGTCGATCAGACGAAGACGGCCGCAGACCGATTCGACACCTACTTTACGGCGCCCCATGGACAGACCGGCCAGACGGACGCCGACCGGGACGTCGATCGCCTCCAACACTGGCTCGACACCCACGGCCTGGGCTCGATCGACTTCCAGCAGCGCGGCCACCGCTGGGTGAAGCAGATCCGCGAGAAGAACGTCGGCAAGTACACGAGCAGGGTCGTCGACTTCGTCGAGGGGGCGGCGCTCTCGATCGGGAAACTGCTCTTCTCGGCGGTCGTGGTGCTGGTCGCCTCGATCTACATGCTGCTCGACTTCTCCAGGCTGGCGCGGGCGATCGACCGTCGGTTCCCGCCGCGACCCGACTCCGACCCGCTCCTCGTCCGGATGGAGAAGGCGGTCGTCGGCTACGTCAAGGGCCAGATGCTCGTCTCGCTGATCATCGGGGCGAGCGCCGGCCTGGGGATGTGGTTGCTCGGCGCGCTCGGGTGGGTCCCGGGCGCGGACAAGTACGCCCTCCTCTTCGGGGCCTGGGTGGCCGTGACGGAGCTGATCCCGTATCTCGGCCCCTGGCTCGGCGCGATCCCGGCGGGGATCTACGCGGTCGTCGTCCACCCGATCTCGCTCCTCTGGGTGACGATCCTGTTCCTGATCATCCACCAGATCGAGGGGCACGTCGTGGTCCCGAACGTGATGGGCAGCGCCCTCCGACTCCACCCGCTGCTCGTGATCTTCGGCCTGCTCGCGGGCGGCGAGATCTACGGGCTGCCCGGCATCCTCGTCGCGCTGCCGCTGCTCGCGGCCGCGCGCGCCGTCTACGAGTTTCTCTCCGAGCGCGTCTCGCTCGAGCCCTGGAACGACGAGGCGGGGCCGGTGCCCGTCGAGGTGGACGTCGAGCAACCGGAGCCGGCGCCGGTCGTGCCCGCCGCGCCGGAAGCACGACGACGCTCCCAGCGCCGGGCGTGACTCGCGCCGCCCCGCTGCTGGCGGCGCGAGGCGTCTCGCGCACGTTCGGCGATCACGTCGCGCTCGAGCCGACCTCGGTCGAGATCCGTCCCGGCGAAGTGCTGGTCCTCGTCGGACCGAACGGCGCGGGCAAGTCGACGCTGCTCGCGATCCTTGCCGGCGCTCTGTCCCCGAGCTCCGGGTCGGTCGAGCTCGAGGACGCCGTTCGCGTCGGCTGGATGCCGCAGCGGCCGGCACACTACGGCCGGCTGTCGGCGCGTCAGAATCTCGCCCTGTTCGCCCGGCTGGAAGGAGCCGGCGACGGGGCCGCACTGCTTGCCAGGCTCGAGCTACCCGACGACGACCGGCCGGCGAGCACGCTCTCGGTCGGCAACCGCCAGCGCCTCGACCTGGCGATCTCGCTGCTCGGCGATCCGCACGTGCTCCTGCTCGACGAGCCGACGGCGGCGCTCGACCCGCGCCAGCGTCGCCGGCTCTGGGAGACGGCCGCAGCCGTCCGCGCCGGCGGGGGAGCGGTGGTGCTCGTCACCCAGAACGTCGACGACCTCGAGCACGTCGCCGACCGTGTCGCCGTGCTGCTCGCGGGAAAGGTCGTCTTCGCCGGTCCGGTCGCCGACTACCACAGCTCGGACGCAGCGGAAACGCTGGCATGAGGCCCTCGCTCCTGATCCTGCGCAAGGATCTGCTCGTCCTAAGGCGATCGCCGGTCCTGCTCGGCGTGCTGATTGCGTATCCGCTCGTGATCGCGCTCCTGATCGGGCTGACCGCGGCATATGCGAACGCCAAGCCGCGGGTCGCGCTCGTCGACCTGGACGGCATCCCCCACCGGGTCGTCGTCGCCGGAAGGAGCTTCGACGTCGACGGGCTGATCGACCAGGTCGCAAAGAACGTCGAGCTCGTCAGGATGCCCGAGGGACGGGCCGAGCAGCAGCTTCGCTCCGGCCGGGTCGCGGCCGTGATCACCGTTCCGAAGGGGTTCGTCGCCCAGCTCGAGGGGCTGGTCGTGAGCCCTCATCTGGCTCTTTCGACCGGGACGGGCGGGATCACGCCGCGCGTCCGCCAGCAGATGCAGGCGCTCGTCTACAACCTGAACCGGAAGCTCCAGAGCGCGTTCATCGCGGCCGACGTCGAGTACGTCGACCTGCTGCTGCACGGCGGGAAGGGTCGGGTGCTCGGGCGCGACTTCTCGATCATCGGACTCGACGGGGCGGCGAAGCTGCTCGCCGGGCTCCCGCGCTCGCCCGAGGTCACGGAGATCGAGGAGTTCGTCCGTGATGCGCGCCTCGCGCTCGCCCTGACCGACAACGCGATCCGGGCGACCGCCGCGCCGATCGTGCTGGACGAGGTGACGGGCCGCGGGCGTACGTCGGCGCTCTCGGCGCAGGTCCAGGCATATGGTCTGGCGATCACGATCGCATTCCTCGGCGTGCTGCTCGCCGCCGGCGCACTGGCTGCGGAGCGCGACGAGAACGCGATCGGGCGACTCGTCCGGGGGCTCGTCGGGCTCGGGCAGCTCGTCGCCGCGAAGATCGCGCTCGCGGTCGCGGTGTCGCTCGGGGTCGGTGTCGCCCTTCTGCTCGGCTTCGGGATCGCGGTCGATGCGGGCGACGTCCGGGGCGGCCAGCCGTGGCAGCGATTGCCGCTCGTGCTGCTCGGCGTCGTGCTCGCAGGCGCGGCGGTCGGAGCGGCGGGTGCGCTGCTCGGGGCGCTGGCCCGCGAGTCGCGGACGGCGTCTCTCGTTGCGATCCTCCTCGTCCTGCCGGTCGTCTTCCTCGGGCTCGTCCCGCGCGAGATCATTCCCGCTGCGTACTGGATCAGCGACGTGTTCCCGTTCTCCCACTCTGTGCGCTTCTTCGAGTCGGCGCTGTACGACGGCTCGCCGTGGGGAGTGATCGGCCGCGAGGCCGCCTGGCTCGTCGGTCTCGGCGGCGCGTTCGCGGCGCTCGCGCGGATCTCCGCGCGGCGGCTCGCGAGCTGACCGTTTCTCGGCGCCCGCACGGGGCACATCGTCTCGATGGCGAGCAGAGCTCGTCCACGGGCACGGCCGCCCCGCCACCGAGCAATCCTCTCGGAGATCGCCTCCGCGTTCGCCCGGCACAATCTGCTCACCTACGCGGCCGCGATCGCGTTCCAGGGGCTGATCGCGCTCGTCCCGTTGACGCTCCTCGCGCTCGGCATGCTCGGCGCGACCGGTCACGAGCAGATCTGGACCGACCGGATCGCACCCGCGGTCGAAGCTCGACTGGCGCCGGCGATGTTCACCGGGATCGACGACACCGTCCGGCGGATCCTCGACCACGCCAGCGCCGGACTGATCGCCGTCTCGGTCGTCCTCTCGACCTGGTACCTGGCCGCGGCGATGCGGGCCGTGATCGAAGCGCTGGACGCGATTCACGACGTCGAGGACGAGCGCTCGTGGCCGCGGCGGATCGCCACGACCGCCGGGCTCGGCGTCGCCGCGGGGGGCGGCCTCTTCGGGGCCGCGCTGCTCGTCCTGGGCGGGCCGCGTGGAGTCGTGCTCGGGCTCGCGCGCTGGGCGGGCGGGCTGCTCCTGATCGCGCTCGTCGTCGGCGTCCTTCTTCGCTTTGCGCCCGCTCAGCGGCCGCAGACGCGATGGGCGAGCATCGGCGCCGCCGGAATCGTCGGGTCGTGGGTCGTGGCCTCGACCCTGTTCCGTCTGTGGATCACCTACGTGGCGAACTTCAAGACGCCGATCGGGACGCTGACGACCCTGCTCGTGCTGACGAGCTACCTGTACGTGTCGGCGAGCGTCTTCCTCGCCGGCGCCCAGCTCGACGAGCTGCTGCGGAAGAGGCGAGCGACGTAGTCTTTCCGGACGATGAGCACGTTCCCGGTCACCCGGCTCCGGCGGCTGCGCCGCACCGGGGCCCTGCGATCGCTCGTCCGCGAGACGCGGCTCGATCTGGACGACTTCGTGATGCCGCTCTTCGTCGGGCCGCAGACGATGCCGAACGAGACGCTGCCGGCGATGGGGCGCTGGTCCGTGGACGGGGTCGTCGAGGAGGTCGACCGTCTCGTCGGGGCCGGGGTGAGGGCTGTGATCCTGTTCGGGATCCCAGACGACAAGGACGACGAGGGGACGGGAGCGTGGGACGACGACGGCGTCGTCCAGCGGGCGCTCCGCGCGCTCCGACCGCGCTTCTCCGAGCTCGTCCTCGCCACCGACGTCTGCCTCTGCGAGTACACAGCGCACGGCCAGTGTGGGGTGATCGTCGACCAGGGGGTCGACAACGACGCCACGATCGAGCTCATCGCCAGGACGGCGGTCAGTCACGTGGAGGCGGGCGCGGACGCCGTCTGCCCCAGCGACATGATGGACGGGCGGGTGGCGGCGATCCGCGAGGTGCTGCCCGAGACGCCGATCGTCGCCTACTCGGCGAAGTACGCCTCCGCGTTCTACGGGCCGTTCCGCGAGGCGGCCGACTCGGCGCCGTCGTTCGGCGACCGGCGCGGCTACCAGATGGATCCCGCCAACCTCCGTGAGGCGTTGCGGGAGTGCGAGCTGGACGTCGCCGAGGGCGCCGACGTGATCATGGTCAAGCCGGCGCTCCCCTACCTCGACGTGATCCGGGCGGTGCGTGAGCGTTTCGAGTTGCCGCTCGCCGCCTACAACGTCTCGGGGGAGTACGCGCTGGTCAAGGCGGCGGCGGCTCGGGGCTGGCTCGACGAGCGACAGGCGGCGCTCGAGTCGCTGACGGCGATCAAGCGCGCCGGTGCCGACATCGTCGTCTCGTACTGGACGAAGGACCTCGCCGCGTGGCTTTGAGAGCGCGCTCCGACCTCTTTCGGCGCGCGCTCGAGCTGATCCCAGGCGGCGTCAACTCGCCGGTACGCGCGATGCGCGCCGTCGGCCTCGACGAGCCGGTGTTCATGCGCCGCGGCTCGGGCGCCCGGATCGAGGGCGTCGACGGCAGGAGCTATGTCGACTGGGTCATGTCCTGGGGGCCTCTGATCTTCGGCCACGCCGACCCGGAGACGATCACGGCGGTCGTCGAGGCGGCGGCCGACGGTACGAGCTTCGGCGCTCCGACCGAGCGCGAGGTCGAGCTGGCCGCGGAGATCGTCGACGCAGTTCCGTCGGTCGAGCTCGTACGCCTGGTCTCGTCGGGGACCGAGGCGACGATGAGCGCGATCCGGCTCGCGCGCGGCGTCACCCATCGCGACCGGATTCTCAAGTTCGCCGGCTGCTACCACGGCCACGCCGACGCGCTGCTCGCCGCCGCAGGCTCCGGGCTGGCGACGCTCGGGATCCCCTCCTCGCCGGGCGTGCCGACAGGGGCTGCCGCCGACACGATCGTCTGCCCGTACAACGACGTCGACGCCGCCGCGGCCGCGGTCGCGCGCTGGGGCGAAGGGCTGGCCTGCATCGTCGTCGAGCCGGTCGCCGGGAACATGGGTGTCGTTCCCCCCGAGCCCGGCTTCCTCGAGGCGCTGCGTTCGCTCTGCGACGCTTCGGGAGCGCTCCTCGTCTTCGACGAGGTGATCACCGGCTTCCGGGTCGCCCGGGGAGGTGCCCAGGAGCGCTTCGGCGTGATCCCGGATCTGACCGTGCTCGGCAAGATCGTCGGCGGGGGACTGCCGCTCGCCGCCTTCGGCGGGCGGGCGGATGTGATGGAGCGGCTCGCTCCGGCCGGGGACGTCTACCAGGCCGGAACGCTCTCCGGGAACCCGCTCGCCACCGCCGCCGGGCTGTCGGTCCTCCGGCGGCTGCGCGATCCGGCGGTCTACGAGCGCCTGGAGGCGATCGCGGCGAGGCTCGAGGAGGGGCTTGCTCCCTTCGGCCGCGTGCAGCGGGTCGGGGCGATGTTGACCCTGTTCATGGGCGACGATCCGGTGCGCCGCTTCCAGGATGCGCGGGCGAGCGACACCGGGCGGTACGGCGAGCTCTTCCGCCAGCTGCTCGGCCGCGGGATCTACGTCGCGCCGTCGCAGTTCGAGGCGTGGTTCGTCTCCACGGCGCACGGCGACGCCGACATCGACCGGACGGTGGAGGCAGCGCACGGCTTCTTCGAAGCCGTCCGCTAGTCGTGGACGTCTGGACGACGATCGCGACTGACGCGGCGCGGGAGAGCCCATTGTGGGCCGAGGCGCTCCGCCCTGGCCACGAGCGTGAGCTCGTGGCCGTCTTCTCGCCGCTCGGACGCGACGAGTACGCGCTCGGCCTGGAGACGATCTACGAGGGCTACCTGCTCCACTACGGCCGCTCGCGGCTGTTCGCCCCCGCCGAGCGGCACACGGCGCTTCTGCTCGGCGACTACCTGTACGCCCACGGCCTCGTCAGGGTCGCCGCGTACGAGGAGGTCGACGCGGTCGCGGACCTGGCAGCGCTGATCTCCCTGTGCGCCCAGTTCCGCGCCGACGGCAGTCCGGGCGACGGTGCTGCCTGGTCGGCGACCGCTGCCCTGCTCGGTTCGGGTTCGCTCCTCGAGACGCACGATCCCGCGCTTCTGGTCGCTGCCGCGCGAGAGGTCGCGGGCGCTCCGGCCGTCGAGCGCGCGCTCTCGCTCCACGCGCAGCGGGTGGGATAGACTCGCCCGCGATGCTCGCGCTCATCGCCGACGCCGCCAAGGAGGGACGGGACGTGATCACCGGCATGCTGATCGTCGGCCTCGTCTTCCTGGGTGTGATCGGGCTCGGAACGCTTTCGCGGAAGCTCCGCAAGCACTAGGACGTCCGACGGACTACTCCGAGCTCCGTCTCGACGAGTTGTTCGAGCGCCTCGCGTCCGACGGTGCACCGGGCGGCGGATCGGCTGCCGGCGCGACGGCGGCGATGGCGGCGTCGCTCGTCGCGAAGGTTGCACGGTGCTCGCTCGACTCGTGGGCCGAGGCGGCCGGAGCCCTCGCCCAGTCCGACGTTCTTCAGGCCCGGTGTGTCGAGCTCGCCGGTAGAGACGCGGAGGCGTTCGGGACGGCGTTGGCCGCTCTCGCCGAGGGCGTCTCGGTCGAGGCGCCCCTCGCCCGGGCGGCAGCGGTTGCGCTCGAGATCGGCGAGGTGGCGGCCGACGTCGCCCTGCTTGCGGCGCGGGCGGCCGAGCAGGGGGAGGGCTCGTTCCGCGCGGACGCCGCCTCTGCCGCGGCGCTCGCCGAAGGATCGGCCGGGGCCGCCGCCGCGCTCGTCGCGTCGAACCTGACCGTGACCGAGGGCGACCAGCGACTCGAGCAGGCGCTCCGCTACGTCGACACGGCGCGGTTCGCCGCGAAGCGCGCCTTCGGTGCAGGTCCGTGATTTGATCAGGGCGATGGCGGAGCGCCGGTCCGACGGGGAGCTCGCCCGCCGCTGCCGCGGAGGAGAGCATCAGGCGTGGAACGAGCTCGTCGAGCGCTACTCGCGGTACGTCTACGCGATCGCGACCCAGGGATACGGATTGTCGCTCCACGATGCGGAGGATGTGTTCCAGGACGTGTTCCTGCGCGCTTACGACCGGCTGGGCACTCTCCGCAACGACGAGGCGCTCCGACCGTGGCTGGCGCAGCTGACGCGGCGGACGTGCCTCGACCGGATCGCCTCGTCGGCCCGCGAAGCGCCGGTCGAGGACCTCGCGCCGGCCGGCAGCGCCGAGGCGCTCGTCGGGATCGAGGAGGCGCTCGACGTCCGCGAGGCGCTCGCAGCGCTCGGGCCACCCTGCTCGGAGATCCTCGACCGCTTCTTCGCCCGCGACGAGAGCTACCGGACGATCGGCGAGGCGCTCGACCTGCCCGCCGGAACGATCGCAAGTCGCATTTCGCGCTGTCTCGCGAAGCTCCGTGAGCGGCTCGCGGGAAGAAACGAGGCCGCTGAGACGTCTGGTCATCTGATGATGCAAGCTGGGCTCGACGAGCAGAAGCTGGGTGCGTTGCTTCGGCGCCTCCCGCCCGCCCCGCGCGGGTGGGTGGAGGCTGCGCAGGAGCTTCCTCGCCTCCGTCGCATCCTCGACGACATCGTCGCCCGTGCCCGGGCCGACCTCGAGTACCGGCGGGCTCTGCTCGCCGATCTCGAGGCAGCCCTGGCTGCAGAGGGCGTGGAGCCGGTCGCGCCGATCGTCACCGAGCTTCGCAACCGGCTCGAAGCGCACTAGCATCGGCGTCGTGATCCGCCGATGAGCGAGCTCCCCGCCTGGAGCCTCCCCGCGAGCGCCGCCAGCCAGATCGCGCTCGAGAGCCACTGGCCCGCCGAGGTCACCCGCGAGTGGGCGTGGGAGGGCGCGACGGGAGCCGGCGCGCGCGTCTGCGTCCTCGACAGCGGGATCGAACGAGACCATCCGCTCGTCGGTGCGATCCAGAGGGCGGTCACCGTCAGGATGGACGGGGAGGCGGGGTTCGTCGAGGACGACGACCAGGGCGACCTCTGCGGCCACGGCACGGCATGTGCGGGGATCATCAGGTCGCTCGCGCCCGAGTGCGAGCTGCACAGCGTGCGTGTGCTCGGGGCGGGCTACACCGGCAGCGGCGGCGCTCTCCTCGTGGGGCTCGAGTGGGCGGTCGAGCAGGGCTACGACGTGATCAACATGAGCCTGTCGACGACGAAGTCCAAGCTCGCGACCACCTTGCACGAGCTCGCGGACTCCGCGTACTTTCGCCGGTCGATCGTCGTCGCCTCGGCGCACAACATGCCGGTGGAGAGCTACCCGTGGCGGTTCTCGTCGGTGATCTCGGTCGGCAGCCACGAGGAGTCGGACCCGCTCGCCTTCTACTACAACCCGGCACCGCCGGTCGAGTTCTTCGGGCGCGGCGTCGACGTCGACGTCGCGTGGCTCGACGGCACGACGCTGAGCTGCAGCGGCAACAGCTTCGCCACGCCTCACCTCGCCGGCATCTGCGCCCTGATCCGGTCGAAGCATCCCGAGCTGACGCCCTTCCAGGTGAAGAGCGTCCTCTACCTGACCGCACTGAACGTGGGAGGTTCGCAATGACCGAAGAGGATCGCCGTCTGGCAGTCGCTGCCGGTGTCGCGGGGTCGGAGGAGCAGTACCGGCGGCTGCTCCACGCGATCGTCGAGGTCGCCCGTTCGATCTTCCAGGCGAAGGCGGCGTCGGTGCTGCTCCTCGACGAAGAGACCAACGAGCTCGTCTTCGAGGCGGTCGTCGGCGAGGGAGAAGAGAAGCTGCTCGGCACGCGCCTCCCCGGGGGGACCGGCATCGCCGGCTGGGTGGCGGTGACCCGGCAGCCGCTCGTCGTGGAGGACGTGCAGCGTGACCCGCGCTTCTCACAGGAAGCCGCGGCCGGTACCGGGTACGTGCCGAAGGGGCTGATGGCCGTCCCGCTCCTGCACGACGAGGAGCCGCTCGGCGTCCTCTCGGTGCTCGACCGGAAGACGAAGTTCACGCTGCAGGAGATGGAGCTGCTCGGCCTGTTCGCCAACCAGGCCGCGATCGCGCTCGATCTGCTCCTCCGGGGCCGCCGGGCCGCCGCTGTGGCTGCCGGCGAAGGCGGGGGCGTCGGCGTCCTGACGAGGCTCGCGGCGACGCTGGACGGGCTGCCTGCGGAGAAGGGGCCGGCGGCCGCGAGCCTGCTGGCGGCGCTCGACGAGGTCCTTCGGCAGTAGGCACGAGGTCGGGCCCGGCGTCGCCGGGCCCGACCAGAAACCCTGCTCGCCGGAGCGGCTAGCCGGCCGAGTTGCGGTCGTCGCCCTCCTCGGCCGCGCCGACCGAGTCCCGGCCGACGGAGTCCCGGCCGACGGAGTCCCGCCCGACCGAGTGCCGGTGCGCCTCGACGTCGTCGCCGTCGCCCTCGTCC
>JBBRXG010000007.1:0-53144 GCA_038248655.1 Gaiellales bacterium | reverse complement strand
TCGTCAAGCTCGCCCGCCAACGCCCGGTAGCGCTCCCCGATCGCCTCCTCGTCGATCACGCCACCGTATTACGACACCCACGACCCTATCCCTTCAGGTTGTTGCCTGACGATCCCTAACCCGAGCGAACTTCGGGCTCAGGCTAGGCAACTTTGAGATCGATCTCACCGATGTCGTTGTCACTCTCGGGCGGATTCCAGCGGGCTCAGGCTTTGAACCCAGAGCAGCTTTCATTGGCAGACGCAGGAACTAAAAGCCCTGCAGGGGCGGCATTTTTGTGTCTACGGAGCGGCGCAGGAGTCGAACCTACCCAGCCGTGGGTTACACGACCTCACCGGTTTTGAAGACCGGCTGCGGCACCGGCCGCCGCCGCTCCGCCCGCGACTCTAGTCGGCCCTCCGCCCCAGGGGGAACGCGTGCGCGGGCAGCACAGCAAGGCCGACGGCGAGGTACGGAAAGAGGTTGACGGCATGGAGGACGAGCGCGAACGAGAGCGCGTCCGACTTCGGCACGCCGTAGGCCTTCAGCCCGATGAGCGCCGCCGTCTCGAACACGCCGACCGCGGCCGGCGACGCGGGGATCACGAGCGAGAGCCCCGTGGCGGCGGTGACGAGGACTGCAGCGACGAACGAAAGACCGAAGTGGAATCCGCGCATCAGGAACCACGTGCTCAGGGAGAGCAGCAGCCAGGAGGCGACCGTGAGGACGAGCGCGACGAGCGCGAGCCTCGCGTCCCGAAGCGACGCGGCGCCGCGGACGAGGCTTGCCGCCGCACGCTCGGTCCCGCCCGGCGAGACGAACGGCAGCCGCGCCAACGCGCGCGGGACAGCGCGGAGCAGCCGCTCCCCGAAGCGCGCGAGCAGCACGACTGCGGCGACCGTCGCCGCTGCGAGCGCGATCGCGAGCCCGGCGGCGGCGTGCACCCACGTCACGTGCGGCAGCCACGGCAGCAGCACGAAGACCATCGCGAGCAGGAGAAGCACGTCGTAGAGGCGCTCGAGGACGACGGTCGTCGCCGTCTCGGCGCGGCTGACCCGCGCCGCCCGGTTGAGGACAATTACGCGCGCCGCCTCGCCCGCGCGCGCCGGGAGGATGTTGTTGAAGAACTGGCCAAGCGCGGTCGCGTCGAAGACGGGTCGAAAAGCCGGGCGTGTCTCCGGGTGAAAGAGCCACTGCCAGCGCAGGGCGCGCACGGGCAGGGCGACGAGCAACACGGCGACCGACGGCACCGTCCACCACCAGTTGCTCTCCCGCAGGCCCTCCCAGACGTCGCCGAAGCGGACGTTTCGGACCGCCAGGTACGTGAAGACTGCGCTGACGGCGAAGCCGAGCCAGACGAGCGCGCCCGCGCGGCGGGTCCGGCCGCTCGCCACCGCCCGGTCGAGCGCTACGGCGTGCCGGGTTCGGGCGGCTCGGCAGGCGCGGACGAGGCGGGCGCCGGCGAAGGGTCGACCGGGGACGGCTCCGCGAGCTCCTTCTCGAGCGCCTCGATCTTCGCGACGAGCGCCTGGAGCTCGGGATGGGAGACGGCCCCGCTCTTCACCAGCTCGGCGGCCTTGCGCCCGAGCTCACCGTACGTCTGCGAGAGCTCGTGCTTGGTCTGGAGCTCCTCGACGCCTTCCCTGGCCTTCGTCGCGACGACGTTGGTCGCGTCCTTCAGCCGGTCGAGGAATCCGGACTTCTTCTCGGGCTCCATCGCCGTCATCCTACTCGTCCCTCCCGCCGCCGCGCATCTCGTCGATTGCCGCCCGGCCGCGGTCGTGCACCGCACGACGCCGCTCGTCGAGTGCGCCCTCCGCTTCCGGCTTCGGATCGGTCTCGGGCGCCGGCTCGGGCATACGGCTCTCAGCCAGCGTGCGCCGGAGCTCCTCGGCGGGATCCGCCTGCGACCGCGGCTCGTCCCCACGGAGCCGCCGGTAGAGCCAGGCGGCGCCGACGGCGCAGGCGAGCCAGGCGAGGAAACAGCGCATAGGCCCACGATGGTACTCTTCCGCGACTTCTCGCCTCACCCCGCGACCGTCAGTTCCCGGCGGCGCCCAGGATTGTGCCGCGCCGGCGGGTGTTGCCCGGCGGCGCCGGCGGCAACACTGCCGGTGAGGCCGACTCAGACCGAGGGAAGGAGCGGTGAGGGAACGTGAACGACTACGAGATTCTGCTGATGCTCGATCCGGAGACGCCGGAGGAGCGCCACGACGAGATCATCGCGCGCACCCGCGAGCTGGTCGAGAAGGGCGGGGGCGCCTGGCTCCACCACGACCCGTGGGGACGGCGGCGGCTCGCCTACGAGATCGACCACAAGACCGACGGCGTCTACCACCTGCTGCAGTTCGACGCGGAGCCACAGACGCTCGACGAGGTCACCCGCGTGCTGAAGATCACCGACGGCGTCGTGCGCCACATGGCGACCCGCCGGCCGAAGGGCGGCGGACGGGTCTCTCCACCGCCGCAGCCGGTGTTCGAGCCACAACCGGAGCGCGTTCCCGAGCCGGCGCCCACGTCCGAGTCCGAAAGCGCCGATTCGGAAGTCGGCAGCGACGAGTACCCTGAGCCGACTGAGTCGACCGAGCCGGAGCCGGCCCCGACAGCGGAGCCGGAGGAGGGAGCCTAGCCATGGCCAACATCAATCGCGTCGTCCTCGTCGGCAACCTGACGAAGGACCCCGAGCTCCGCCACACGCAGGGCGGCACTGCCGTCTGCAAGCTGCGGCTGGCGGTGAACACCCGGCGGAAGGACGAGACCGGGCAGTGGACCGACAAGCCGAACTACTTCGACGTCACCGTCTGGGGCAACCAGGCGGAGAGCTGCTCGCAGTACCTCTCCAAGGGCCGCCCCGTCGCGGTCGACGGGCGCCTCGAGTGGCGCGAGTGGGAGGCGACCGACGGCTCCGGCAAGCGCCAGGCGGTCGAGGTGATCGCCGAGAGCGTCCAGTTCCTCGGCAGCCGCGGCGACGCCGGCGGCGACGCTCCCCAGTTCGTTCCGGCGGGCGCGGCGGGCGAGAACGCCGACTTCCCGGCGTCGTCCGCAGACGACGACATCCCGTTCTAGGAGGAGAGGCATGGCACAGCCGAAGCAGCGAGAGGAGAAGCAGTCGAGCCGCCGGCGTCCGCCCGCGAACGCGATGCCGCGGCGCCGCAACTGCAACTTCTGCCGGGACAAGGTGGAGGAGGTCGACTACAAGAACATCGCCCAGCTCCGCCGCTACATCTCCGAGAAGGGAAAGATCCGCTCCCGCCGCATCACCGGCGCCTGCCGCCGGCACCAGGTGCAGGTCGGGGCGGCGGTCAAGCGCGCGCGCGAGATGGCACTCCTGCCGTACGTCTCTGGGCAGTAGGCAATCGAGTTGATACGGCAGCGAAGTTGATGAGGCAGTGGGGGTGACGAGGCAGTGGAGGTGACAAGGCAGTGGAGGTGATCCTGCTCGCGGACGTCGACAAGGTCGGCCTGCGCGGCGAGGTCGTCGACGTCACGCGCGGGTACGCCCGCAACTTCCTGCTCCCGCGCAGGCTCGCAGAGCCCGCGTCGCCGGCCCGCGTGGCCGAGCTCCGGAAGCGGGCGGAGCTCCGCGTCCGCCAGGAGGCCGGCTCCGTCGAGCAGGCGCGGGCGCTCGCCGCCACGCTCGAGACCACGGAGCTGCGCTTCGAGGTCAAGGCGGGCCCGACCGGGTCGCTGTTCGGCTCGGTCACGCCGACCGACCTCGCGGACGAGATCTGGCGCGTCGCGAAGATCCGGGTCGACCGCCGCAAGATCGGCCTCGGCGAACCGATCAGGAAGATCGGCCGGTACACGGTGCCGATCGAGCTCTTCACCGACGTCGGCGTCGACGTGCGGACGCTCGTCGTGCCCGAGGGCGGCGAGCTTCCCGAGGAAGCGGCTCCGGAGGAGTCCGCCCCCGACGAGACGGTCGAGGCTCCCCCGGAGGAGCCCGCGACCGCAGAGCTCACAGAGCAGTAATCGGTTCTCAACAGCCCTGTGGAGGGCTGGGGAAATGCGTACGAAAAGACCGCTGCGAGCGGCCTTTTCTTCCACCGCTCCGTCCGGCTGGTATGGGAACATGCGTTCTGTTCCGCCAGCACGCGAAGCGATTCTCGTCTGTGGAGATCGGGCTTGTCCAAGCCTGTTCGGCCACGTCCGGAGGTGGTTGATTTGTCCCGCATGTATCAGCTTGCCGAGGCTTCGCCGACCGCCCCGGTCCCGCCGCAGAATCTCGATGCCGAGGAGTCGGTCCTCGGCGCGATGATGCTCTCCCCCGGTGCGATCGGGGCGGTCAGCGAAGTCCTTTCGGCAAGCGACTTCTACCGGGCGAGCCACGCCTCGATCTACAAGGCGGCGCTCGACCTCTACGCGAAGGGCGAGCCGGTCGACGCGATCACCCTCGCCGACGAGCTCGAGCGCCGCGGCGAGCTCGAGGAGATCGGCGGGCCGGCCCGCATCAACGAGCTGGCGGCGCTCGTGCCCGCAACCTCGAACGCCGCGCACTACGCCCGCATCGTCCGGGAGATGGCCACGCTCCGGGGGCTCGTCCGTGCCGGCCAGGAGATCGCCCGCCTCGGCATGGAGCGCGAGGGGATGGCCGCCGAGGAGCTCGTCGACAAGGCGGAGTCGGTGATCTTCGATCTCTCCCAGGAGCGGGTGGCGGGCGAGTTCACCCACATCGAGGACCTGCTCAAGGACAGCTTCGAGCGGATCACCGCGCTGTACGAGGCCGGGGCCGACGTCACCGGGATCGCCTCCGGCTACAAGGAGCTCGACAAGCTCACCTCCGGTTTCCAGCCGGGGAACCTGATCGTCGTCGCCGCCCGGCCGAGCATGGGCAAGTCGGCGTTCGGCCTCTGCATCGCCGCCAACCTGGCCGTCCGCCAGGGGACGCCGACCGCCGTGTTCACGCTGGAGATGTCGAAGATGGAGGTCACCCAGCGGCTGATGTGCTCCGAGGCGAAGGTCGAGTCGCAGCGCCTCCGCACGGGCAAGCTCGCCCAGGAGGACTGGCCGCGGCTGACGAGCGCCTGCGACAAGCTCGCCAAGGCGCCGATCTACGTCGACGACACCGGCTCGATCACGCTGATGGAGATCCGCTCGAAGGCCCGTCGGCTGAAGATGCGCGAGCCGAACCTCGGCCTGATCATCATCGACTACCTGCAGCTGATGACCTCGGGCGTCTCCGCCGAGAACCGCGTGCAGGAGGTATCGCAGATCTCGCGCTCGCTGAAGGTGCTGGCGCGCGACCTCGACGTCCCGATCATCGCCGTCTCGCAGCTCTCGCGCGCGGTCGAGCAACGCCACGACAAGCGGCCGATCCTCTCCGACCTGCGCGAATCGGGCTGCCTGAGCGGCGACACACGTGTGTATCTCCCCGAATCGGGTACCCACCGCCGGATCGACGAGCTCGTCGGCCAGGACGGCTTCTCCGTGCTCGCGATCGACACCGACGGGTGGCGGCTGGAGCCGCGTGTCGTGACGCGTGCATTCTCTACCGGCCGCAGGCCCGTGCTCAGGCTCCGCACCCGGCTCGGACGCGAGATCCGGGCAACCGGAAACCACAAGTTCCTGGCCTTCGACGGCTGGCGACGACTCGACGACATGGCGCCCGGCATGCGGATCGCCGTTCCGCGGACGCTGCCGGGGCCTGCGCTCCAGACGATGACCGACTCCGAGCTCGCCCTGCTCGGACACCTGATCGGCGAAGGCTGCACGCTGCCGCGCCACGCGATCCAGTACACGACGAAGGACCGCGATCTCGCGGAGCTCGTCGCCGGACTGGCGCTCGACGTGTTCGGCGCCTCGATCGCGCCACGGATCCGAGCTGAACGAAGCTGGTACCAGGTCTACCTTGCTGCCCGCGGCCACCTGACGCACGGCCTCCGCAACCCTGTCGCCGCCTGGCTCGACGACTTGCATGTCTTTGGCCTCCGATCGTGGGAGAAGCGCGTGCCCGAGTGCGTCATCCAGCAAAGCGCCGCCGGAATCGCAACCTTCCTGCGACACCTCTGGACGACTGATGGACTGCTCTGGGCCGGCGCCGAAGGCAGATACCCGGCGATCAGATACGACTCCAGTAGCGAGCGGCTGAGCCGCGATGTCGTCTCGCTCCTGCTCCGCCTCGGCATCTCTGCCCGGGTCGCCCGCGTCCCGATGCCCGGGAAGGGTCGCGCGAGTTGGCGCGTCGACGTGCAGGGCAAGAACGACATGCTCGCCTTTGTCCGAACGATCGGCGGCGTCGGTGGACGGCGCTCGGTTCGTGCGCGGGCGATCGAGGAGCGGTTGGTGTCGATGCGCGCGAATCCCAATCAGGACGTCGTCCCGCGAGAGACGTGGGACACCGTCGTCCGACCGGCGATGGCCGCGGCAGGCGTGACGACGCGGGCGCTGCAGGCAGGACTCCAGAACACCTACTGCGGCTCGGCGCTCTCCAAGTCGGGACTGAGCCGTGCTCGTGCGGCCCGTGTTGCCGAGATCGTCGAGTCGGACGAGCTCCAGCGCCTCGCGAACAGCGACGTTCTCTGGGACCGCATCGTGTCGATCGAGGCCGACGGGGAGGAGGAGGTCTACGACCTGACGGTCGATGGATTGCACAGCTTCGTCGCGGATGGCGTCATCGCGCACAACAGCATCGAGCAGGACGCGGACCTGGTGATGTTCATCTACCGCGACGAGTACTACAACGGCGACGAGTCCGACCAGCAGGGGTTGGCCGAGGTGCACCTGGCCAAGCACCGAAACGGACCGACCGACCTGGTCAAGCTCTCGTTCCTGCGCCGGTTCGCCAAGTTCGCCGACCTCGCGGCCGCATGAAGAGGGCGTCCGGGACGAGGAAGAGGTAGGAGAGACGGACGCGCATCAGGTGATCTGGCTCGGTGCCGGTGCAACGGAGTTCGCCGCTCCCTGCGACGCGTGCCAGGACGAGGGCCGCTGGGCGACCGTGATCGAGCCGAGCGTCGTCGAGGGGACGCTCCGCCTCCAGGCCGACGTCGGCTTCACGACCTGCCGCCGTGGCCACCGCATCCGCGTCCGCCGCATCGCCCGGCTGAGAGCAGTGGCAGCCCGCTAGCAATCCGCTTCGTGGATCGCTAGAGCGAGGCGCCTGCCTGACTGAGAGGCCCGGCGGGCAGCGGGGCGGCTGGTCATACTCACGGCGTGCCCGCGACCGTGATCGTCGGCGCTCAGTGGGGCGACGAGGGGAAGGGCAAGATCGTCGACCTGCTCGCCCGGGACTCGGATCTCGTCTGCCGCTACAACGGCGGGCCGAACGCCGGGCACACGATCGTCGCCGACGGCGAGACCTACAAGCTCCGGCACATGCCGTCGGGGATCCTCTGGGGCAAGGAATGCGTGATCGGCGCCGGCTGCGTCGTCGACCCCGGCGTCTTCATCGAGGAGCTGGACGAGTTCGAGCGGCGGGGGCTCTCGACCGGCCTCGTCCGGCTCTCCGGCAACGCGCACGTGATCATGCCCTGGCACCTGGCGATCGACCAGGCGAGTGAGCGGCGGCTCGGAACGTTGCAGATCGGGACGACCAGGCGCGGGATCGGCCCGACCTACGCCGACAAGGCGTACCGCCTCGGCATCCGGCTGCAGGATCTGTTCGAGCCGAAGATCCTCCGCCAGAAGATCGAGGTCGCGCTCGTCGAGAAGAACGTGTGGCTCGAGCGGGTGTACGGCGTCGCGCCGATCGAGCTCGAGGAGCTCGCCGGCCGCTACGAGGCGCACGCGCAGCGGCTGCGCCCGCACCTCGCCGACACGTCGCTCCTGGTCGACCGGGCGGTGCGAGCCGGCCGGCGGGTGCTGCTCGAGGGCGCCCACGGGACGCTGCTCGACATCGACCACGGCACCTACCCGTTCGTCACCTCCTCGCCGACCCTCGCCGGCGGCGCGACGACGGGGATCGGGATCGGGCCGACCCGGATCGAGTCGGTGATCGGCGTCGCGAAGGCGTACGTGACGCGCGTCGGCGCCGGGCCGTTCCCGACCGAGATCGAGGGGCCGGACCAGGAGCGCGTCCGCGAGCTCGGCGGCGAGTTCGGCACCGTCACCGGTCGGGAGCGGCGCTGCGGCTGGCTCGACCTGGTCGCGCTCCGCTACGCCGTCCGCCTGAACGGGATCACCTCGCTCGCCCTGACGAAGCTCGATGTGCTGTCGGCGTTCGGCGAGCTGCCGGTGTGCGTCCGCTACCGGCTGCGCGACGGGACCGAGACGGACGACTTCCCGGCGCACCAGAGCGACTTCCACCACTGCCGGCCGGTGTTCGAGACGCTGCCCGGCTGGGCCGAGCCGCTCGGCGAGGAGCTTCTCCCCGACGCCGCCCGCCGCTACGTCGAGTTCGTCGAGCGCGAGCTGGACGTCGAGGTCGCCTGGGTGGGAACGGGCGCGGAGCGCGAGCGCGTGCTCATGCGCTGACAAACGGCCGAACGATGCAGGGTGGCAAGGAGTGATCGCGCTCTTCGGCGGCCCGGCCGTCGCAGGTAAATCGACCCTGGCCAGAGCCTGGTGCGCGACGCGATCGATGGCGGCGCACCTCGAGCTCGACGAGATCAGAGAGCGATTGTCAGCGGACGCGTCGATCCGCAGGCGACGAGCGAGGCTCAGGCGAGGCAGTACAGGCTAAGCGTCGCCGCGACGTGCGCTTTGGCTCGCGCCTCCGCCGACGGCGGTTCCGACGTCGCTGCCGCCGACGTTTTCGAGCCCGCTGCCTTCGAGCGTCATTGGAAGCCGCACCTCGAGGACTGTCGTGGAAGCTTGTGATCGTATTGCCTTCGCTGGACGAAACCATCGCCCGTTCGGCACAACGGTCGAAGAGGGTGAAGGACGAACACATGCGACTGCAGCACGCGCGTTGCTCCGAGTGGAATCAGGCCGTCCGTATCGTCACCACATGCCTCGACGTCGAAGCGAGCCTTGCCCTCGTACTCGAGCGTCTCTCCTGGCAACGTCGATTCAACCTCGAAGCTGTCGATTGCGGACGGCGCTACAACGTGACGGAGCCATCCGGCTCGAGCGTCCAGTGCGGGTTGTGGGCGACCTCCCAGGCGTGGCCGTCCGGGTCGGCGAACACCCCCGAGTACCCGCCCCAGAACGTCTCCGCGCCGGCGCGGAGGATCGTCGCACCCGCGGCCCGGGCCTCGTCGAGCACCGCGTCGACCTCGTCCGGGGAGCCCGTGTTGTACGCGAGCGTGACCCCGCCCCAGCCGCCGGAATCCTCGACGCCGGTATCACGAGCGAGATCGTCCCGCCCCCAGAGCGCGACGATCATTCCGCCGGCCTGGAAGAAGACCACCTCGTCACCTGGAGCGGCATTGGTCCTCCAGCCGAGCACCTCGTAGAAGCTTCGCGCCCGTTCCAGGTCACGGACGCCGAGCGTGATCAAGCTGACGCGCTGCTGCATCAGACAGTTCCGACCGCGCACCACGCGGTCGCGCTGAGCTCGAGCTGACCGTCGGGCGCGCCCAGGCGGCGGCGAAGGGCGTCGGCAACTGCCCTTCCCTTCTCATCGCCAAGGCTCGCGGCGTGCATCCCGATCGGGCCGACCCCGCCCGTAAGCGAGCCCCAGAGCTCGTCGAAGTCCCCGTAGCGCGTCTTGACGGTGAGCGGGCAGTCGGTGACGACCTGGAGGCCCGCCTCGCGGAAGAGCGCCGCGAGCTGGCCGGGCATCCCGCCGAAGCGCTTGTCCTCTCCGGGCGCGCCGGGGTCGACCTCGCGCGCAGCCTCCCAGTAGTTTCGCAGCATGGTCATCCCGCCGGTCATATCCCAGACGCACGCCGCCACGCGGCCGGCGGGACGGGTAACGCGGACCATCTCAGCGGCTGACTGCGCCGGGTCGGCAACGAAGTGGAAGACGAGCTGGGCGAGCGTGCGGTCGAACGAATCGTCCTCGAACGGCAGTGCTTCGGCCGGGCCGACGCGGATGTCCGCTCCCGGAACCCGCGCGCGAGCCGCGTCGACGAACGGCTCGGAGGGGTCGACACCGGCAAGGATCTCAGCGCCGACCATGCCGGCGAGGACGGCGGTGAGCGCGCCCGGCCCGCACCCGACGTCGAGGACGCGATCGCCGGCGGCGACGCCCGCCGCCGCGGCGAACTCGGGCGCGAGCAGGTCGCTGTACCGCCCCATCAGGTTCTGGTAGGCGTCCGCGTTCGCGAACATCGGTCGGTCAGAGGCGGGTGAGGTCATCCGGGGTGTTGACGTTGGCGAGAAGAGCAGGGTCGATCATGACAGTACGCGCATCGAGCTCGCCAAGCGCATCTCTGAGGGCCAGCTCGCCGGCTGCCAGGCGGCGTTCCAGCACTGAGAGCGCCGAGCGGCGGTAGGCGCCGGGAAGCGGGCCGGACTGGGGGACGGCGGCATCCCCGCCCGCGGCTGCGAGCGCCTCGAGCGCCTCGCGCGAGATGCGCGGCACATCGACCGGAAGCATCAGGCAGAGGTCGTTGGCGGCAGCGCGCACACCGGCGACTACCCCGGCGATCGGCGCACGCGTCTCGGTCCCGTCGTCGAGCACCGGGAAGGGCAGCTCGAGCCCGTCCGCGACCTTGCCGACCGCGAGCCGCTCGTCGCAGAAGGCGAGTGTCTCCCACCCGATCTCCGCCAGCGTCCGGCCGCCGAGCCGGGCGAGCGCCTTCGGTGCGCCGAACCGGCTGCTCGCGCCGCCGACGAGCAGAACGCCCGTCAGTCGCATGGAGCCGCGATCCGCCACCGCTCCGTGTAGACGTTCACGCAGCCGTCGCGGACGAATCCGCACAGGGTCACGCCCCGGTCGGCGGCCAGCTCGACGGCGAGGCTCGACGGAGCCCCGACCGCGACCAGCACCGGACAGCCGGCGACCGCGGCCTTCTGGACGAGCTCGAACGAGAGCCGGCCGCTGACGCAGATGATCGCCTCGCCGAGCGGAAGCCGGCCGTCGAGGAATGCCCGGCCGACGACCTTGTCGAGGGCGTTGTGGCGGCCGACGTCCTCGCGCAGGCAGAGGAGCTCTCCGTCGGCGTCGAACAGTCCAGTCGCGTGCAGTCCGCCCGTCGCGGCGAAGGCGGGCTGCGACTCGCGAAGCCGGTCGGGCAGGCCGGCGACGAGCGCCGCCGCCACGCTCAGGCGGCTCGCGACGCGCGGCGCGTCGACGGCCACCGCCTCGAGCGCGCCCTTCCCGCAGACCCCGCAGGACGAGGTCGTATAGAAGCTGCGCTGCAGACGGCCCGGGTCGAAACCGGGCGCATCCACGTCGACCGCGTTCGCGGCGAGGTCGTCCGGGAGCCGAGCGGCCGCCGGCCGAAGGCCCTCGGAGAGGCAGAAGCCGAGCGCGAGCTCCTCGTCGTGCCCGGGCGTCCGCATCGCCACCGCCACCGGCCGGCCCCCGATCCTGATCTCGAGCGGCTCCTCGACCGCGAGCAGGTCGCGCTCGACCTCTCCGCGCGGCAGCCGCATTACCTCGACTGGAGCCGCGCTGTAGGGCGGCGGCTCCGCGCCGACCGGCTGATTCGCGGTCACGCCGAGAAGCCTAGCCCGCGCCCAGCCGCGAACCCGCCGCGGCGAGCAAAAAACGGTTCCTCCCCACGGGGGAGCGAGGATCCCTGCCTGAACGGTAGCGGCCCGGGACGCACGCGTCCGCGACAGGACGGCGCCGAAAGCGTGTCATTGCGCGGGCGACACACGTGACCGAGGGCGCGCGAGAATGCCGTGGGCCGTGCCGAACGTAACCGTCCTGACCGCAGCGCAAGACCCAACTCGTCGACGTCACCGCCTTCGTGCGCGAGGCGGCGGCGGGCTCGGCCGGCACCATGGTCACGCTCTTCGTCCCGCACACGACCGCGGGCATCGTGCTTCAGGCGAGCGGAGCGGGCGCGGCCGCGATCGCGACCGATATCGAAGCAGCGTTCGAGCGCTTGGGTCGACGAGGCGTGGCCCCGGGAGCACAGCGGGGAGGGCGGCCGGAACCCGTGGTCGCACGTGCGGTCTGCGCTCACGGCCTCGTCGGTCACGATCCCGCTCGTCGACGGCGAGCTCGGGCTCGGAGCCCTCCAGGCGGTCTTTCTCTGCGAGTTCGACGGCTCTCGGAAGCGGACGCTCGTCGTCACCGTCCACTGACTAGACTCGCCGTGTGCGCGTGCTGATCGTCGGCTCGGGAGGGCGCGAGCACGCGCTCGCCTGGAAGCTCGCGCAGAGCGGCCCCGCGGTCGAGCTGCATGCTGCCCCCGGCAACCCCGGCATCGCCGCCCTCGGCAAGTGCCATCCGGTACGGGCCGACGACGGCGACGGCCTGCTCGCGCTCGCGCAGACGATCGAGGTCGACCTGGCGGTGATCGGCCCGGAGGCGCCGCTCGTCGCCGGCGTCGCCGATGAGCTGCGGCATGCCGGCATCCTGACGTTCGGGCCGAGTGCGGCTGCGGCCCGGCTCGAGGGCTCGAAGAGCTTCGCGAAAGAGGTGCTCGCCGCGGCCGGCGTCCCCACCGCGGCCGCGCTGCCGGCCGGCCGCGCGCCCTGCGTCGTCAAGGCAGACGGGCTCGCCGGCGGCAAGGGCGTGTTCGTCTGCCGAACGGACGAGGAGCTCGAGGCGGGCGTGCAGGCCGCCGCGGCGCTTGGCGGGCCGCTCGTGATCGAGGAGCTGCTCGAGGGGGAGGAGCTCTCGCTGTTCGTCCTCACGGACGGCCGTGCGGCTGTTCCGCTCGCCGCAGCCCGCGACTACAAGCGGGCGGGCGACGGCGACACGGGCCCGAACACCGGCGGGATGGGCGCCTTCTCTCCCGTGCCGGGGATCGGCCGGTCCGAGCTCGAGGAGCTCGTCGACCAGATCCATCGGCCGGTGCTCGACGAGCTCGGCCGGCGGGGCACGCCGTTCGCCGGCCTCCTCTACGCAGGGGTGATGCTGACCGACGACGGCCCGCGGGTGCTCGAGTTCAACTGCCGGTTCGGCGACCCGGAGACGCAAGCCGTGCTGCCGCTGGTCGAGGGCGAGCTGCTCGAGGCGCTCGCCGCCGCCGCCGCCGGCGATCTCGGCGGCGTCCGGCTCGGCGCGAGCTCGCGCGCGGCCGTGACCGTCGTCGTCACCGCGGCCGGCTACCCGGAGCGGGGCGACCGGGGCGCCCCGATCGGCGGCGTCGATGCCGCCGAGGCGCTCGGAGCGCTCGTCTTCCACGCCGGAACCGCCGTGCGGGGAGGCACGCTGCTCACGAACGGCGGCCGGATCCTCGACGTCACCGGCGTCGGCGACGAGCTCGACGGGGCCCGGTTGCTCGCCTACCGTGCTGCCGCGGAGATCGGCTTCGAGGGCGCGCGCTACCGACGCGACGTCGCGGAGGTGGAGGGCACCCGTGTCGTCTGAGCCCCTCGTCGGCGTCCTCGTCGGCTCCGAGTCCGACCGCGAGCGGATGCAGGGCGCCCTCGACGAGCTCGACGCGCGCGGGCTCGCGTACGAGTTCGAGGTGCGCTCTGCCCATCGCGACCCGGCCGCGGTCGGCGAGTATGCGTCGTCGGCGCGGTCGCGCGGGCTCAGGGTGCTGATCTGCGGCGCCGGCCTGGCCGCCGCCCTGCCCGGCGTCGTCGCCGCTCACACCGACCTGCCGGTGATCGGAGTCCCGCTCCGCTCGTCGAAGAGCGTGCTCGACGGCCTCGACGCGCTGCTCTCGATCGTGCAGATGCCGCCCGGCGTCCCCGTTGCGTGCGTGGGGGTCGACAACGCCCGGAACGCCGCCGTCCTGGCCGCCCGCATCCTCGGGGTGTCGTAGCCGCACGCTACGATCAGCCGAGTGATCGCCCGCTACTCCCGTGCCGCGATGGCCCAGGTGTGGTCGGACGAGAGGAGGCTCGCGTCCTGGCTGGAGGTCGAGCTCGCCGCGCTCGAGGCGTGGGCAGAGCTCGGTGTCGTCCCGGCCGAGGCCGCACGCGCGATCCGCGAGCGAGCGGCGGCGCCGTCGCCGCAGCGAGTTGCGGAGCTCGAGGAACGAACGGGCCACGACCTCGCCGCCTTCGTCGACGCAGTCCAGGCCGAGCTCGGAGGCGACGGCCGCTGGCTCCACTACGGCCTGACATCGTCCGACGTCGTCGACACCGGCCTCGCGCTGCAGCTCCGCGACGCGGGGGCGCTCGTGCTCGAGGGGCTCGACCGCGCCCTCGTCGCCCTCGTCGCCCGCGCCGAGGAGCACCGGACGACGCTCTGCATCGGCCGCACCCACGGCGTCCATGCGGAACCGACCACCTTCGGGCTCAAGCTCGCCGGCTGGGCGATGGAGCTCGGACGCGACCGCGCGCGGCTGCGACGCGCGCTGGAGGGCGTCAGGGTCGGGAAGCTGTCGGGCGCGGTCGGCACGTACGCGGCCACCGACCCGGAGGCCGAGCGAATCGCCTGCGAGCAGCTCGGTCTCGAGCCGGAACCCGTCTCGACACAGGTCGTCGCACGCGACCGCCACGCGGAGCTGCTCTCGACGCTCGCCCTCCTCGCAGCGGCGCTCGAGCGGTTCGCGACCGAGATCCGCCAGCTCGCGCGCACGGAGGTGCGGGAGGTGCAGGAGCCGTTCGCGAGCGGCCAGAAGGGCTCGTCGGCGATGCCGCACAAGCGGAATCCGATCGTCGCCGAGCGGATCTGCGGACTCGCGCGCGTCGTCCGCGCGGCGGCCCAGGTCGGGCTCGAGAACGTGCCGCTCTGGCACGAGCGCGACATCTCGCACTCGTCGGCGGAGCGGATCGTGATCCCGGATGCGTTCCTCGCGCTCGACTACATGCTCGATCGGTTCACGTGGCTCGTCGGCGGGCTCGTCGTCCTCCCCGAGCGAATGCGGACGAACCTGGAGGCGAGCCGCGGCCTCTTCTTCAGCCAGGGCGTGCTGCTCGCGCTCGTCGAGGCGGGACTCCCGCGCGACGACGCCTACCGGCTGGTGCAGGAGCACGCGCTCCGCGCCTGGGACGAGGGGCTCGACTTCCGCGCGCTCGTCGAGGCAGACGAGCGGATCGCCTCGCGGATCGACCCGGGCGCGGTCTTCGACCTCGCCGTCTTCACCCGCCACGTCGACACCGTGTTCGAGCGCCTGCACGCGCTCACCCGACCCGAGGAGGCCCTGCATGTCTGAGACGCTCGTCCACGTCGCGAGCGGGAAGGTCCGCGAGCTGTTCACGATCGACGACGAGCGGCTGCTGCTCGTCGCCAGCGACAGGATCTCGACGTTCGACGTCGTCCTCCCGACCGAGATCCCCGACAAGGGCCGCGTGCTCACCGGACTGTCCGCCTTCTGGTTCGCCCGGACGCGCGAGCTCTGCCCCAACCACCTCCTCGGCCTACGGGCGGACGGGCGCGCAACGGAATGCCGGCGGCTGAACATGCTCCCGCTCGAGTGCGTCGTCCGCGGCTACCTGGCGGGATCGGGCTGGAAGGACTACGTCCGCACGGGCTCGACCTCCGGGCACGAGCTGCCCGAGGGGTTGCGCGAGTCTGATCCACTGCCCGAGCCGATCTTCACGCCCTCCACGAAGGCGACGACCGGGCACGACGAGAACATCGACGCCGGGCAGGCGGCGGCGCTCGTCGGGGCGGACCGGTTCGAGGAGGTCGAGCGCACCGCGCTCGAGCTGTACCGCTTCGCCGCCGCCCACGCCGCCGCCCGTGGGATCCTGATCGCCGACACCAAGTTCGAGTTCGGGCTCGACGGCGACAGACGTCTCGTTCTCGCCGACGAGGCGTTCACGCCGGACTCCTCCCGGTTCTGGCCGGTGGCCGAGTACGCGCCGGGCGGCCCGCAGGAATCCTTCGACAAGCAGTTCGTCCGCGACTACTGCGAGTCGCTCGGCTGGGACAAGACGCCGCCCGGGCCCGAGCTTCCCGCCGACGTCGTCGACGGCACCCGCGCCCGCTACGTCGACGCGTTCGAGCGGCTGACGAGGATCGGGTTCGACGACTACCTGGCCGATCCGAGCGTCGTCCTGGCGTGAGATGAGGGCAACCGTCCTCGTCCGCCCGAAGGAGGGCATCCTCGACCCGCAGGGCCAGGCGGTCGAAGGCTCGTTGCGCCAGCTCGGCTTCTCCGTCGACTCGGCCAGGATCGGTCGCGTCGTCGACCTCGAGCTCGAGGCCACCGACGCGACCGAGGCGCGCGCGGAGGTCGAGCGCATGTGCGAGCAGCTGCTCGCGAACGCGCTGATCGAGAGCTACGAGATCGAGATCGTCGCCGGATGACCGGCGGGCGTCCGACGGTCGCGGTCGTCGTCTTTCCCGGCTCGAACGACGACCGGGACGCGGCCTGGGCGCTCGACGCCCTCGGCGCCGAGCCCGTGCTCGTCTGGCACGATGAGCAGCGGCTCCCGGACGGCACCGGAGCGGTCGTCCTCCCGGGCGGGTTCTCGTACGGCGACTACCTGCGCTGCGGCGCGATCGCCCGGTTCTCGCCGGTGATGGCGTCGGTCTCCGCCTTCGCCGCCGAGGGCGGGCCGGTGCTCGGCATCTGCAACGGGTTCCAGATCCTCTGCGAGGCCGGCCTCCTGCCCGGCGTATTGAGGCCGAACGAGTCGCTCTCGTTCGTCTGCCGTGACGTGGCGCTGCGGGTCGAGCGGGCGGCGGCTCCGTTCACCTCACACTGCGAGCCCGGACAGCGGTTGCTGATTCCGATCAAGCACGGCGAGGGCTGCTGGTTCGCCCCTCCCGAGCTGGCCGCCGAGCTGGACGCGAGCGGGCGGATCGCCCTTCGGTATACGGGCGACAACCCGAACGGCTCGGTCGGCGGCGTCGCAGGAGTCGTCAACGACCGGGGCAACGTGATGGGCCTGATGCCGCATCCGGAGCACGCGGTCGACGAGCTGCTCGGATCCGGCGACGGAGCGACGATCCTGGGGTCGCTCGTCGACGCAGCGCGCGATCGGGTTCCGGTCGGCGTCTAGGCGTCACCTCCGAGCCCGCCCAGGCCGAGCGCCTCGGCCAGGTCGGGATGCTTGGCGAGCCCGGCGCGAAGCCGTTCCAGGTCGCGGCGTCGAAGCGTGACCGGGCCGCGGCGCGCAGCGCCGTTCGTCGCGTAGGCGAACCGCACGAGCCGTTCGCCGCCGGCGTCGAGAAGCTGGACGACGGACGCGAATCGCCGCTCGCCGGCGCGCTGCGGGACGCGCAGCTCGTCGACGACGGTCGCCGCTCCCCAGGGAGTGATGCTCGTCTTCGCCATCCGACCGACCGTAGCGACGAACCCGTGACGTGTCTGCGACCAGGAAGGAACGACATTCGTACAGGTTCTCCCGAGGACTGACGCACATCCGCGCCCCGTAGGCTGCGGGCCGTGACCGAGCAGAGCGCACAGCTTCTCTGGCTGAACCCCGAATGGCTCGCCTCCGCCCAGGCGTGGATCGACGACCAGCTCACGCGCCTCGGCCTCGAGCGGACGGGGGGCCTCGAGCAGGGTCACGTCCGCTGGTGGTCGACGGTGATTCGCGTCCCGACCGCGAACGGCGACCTCTACTTCAAGGCGAACGCGCCCCCGCACCGCTTCGAGGCGAGCCTGAACGCGATCCTCGCCGGGCTGCGGCCCGGGTCGGCACCCGAGCTGGCCGCCGTCGACCGGGAACAGGGCTGGATGCTCATGCGCGACGGCGGCGTCCGCCTCCGCGAGGTCGTCCTCACGGCCGCTGATCTCCGTCACTGGGAGGAACTCCTTCCCGGCTACGCGGAGCTTCAGCTCGCGGCGGCGCCACTCGTCGGCGAACTGCTCGCCGCGGGCGTCCCGGATGTGCGCCTGTCCACCCTCGCCCCCGCCCTCGCGCGCCTCCTCGAAGACGACGAGGCGCTCCTCCTCGAACGCCGGAGCGGCGTCACCTCGGACGAGCGCAGTCGACTGCGCACTCTCGTCCCCGAGATCGAAGCTGCGGTTGCGGAGCTCGCCGCGTTCGGCATTCCGGAGACGCTGCAGCACGACGACCTGCACGACGGAAACATCTTCCTTCGCGACAGGCAGTATCTCGTCTTCGACTGGGGCGACAGCTGCGTGTCGCATCCGTTCCACACCCTGGTCGTCACCTTCCGGGCGATCGCGCATCGCTTCGAGCGCGACCTCCGCCCGGGCGGGCCCGAGCTCCTTCGCCTGCGCGACGCCTACCTCGAGCCGTTCGCCGGCCACAGCACTCGCGACGAGCTCGGCGCTGCCGTCGACCTCGCGCACCTGACGGGCACGCTCGCCCGTACGCTCGCCTGGGAGCGCTTCACCGCCGAGCGGGAGCCGCAGTTTCGCGACTCGGACGCCGAGGCGGTCCCGTACGGGCTCAGACGGCTGCTGGCCCTCGGTCCGCTCGGCAGCTGGTAGCGAGCGCCGGCGGCTAGCCGGTCCGCGAGCCGACCGCCGGGACGCTCAGCGGGCTCTCGCCGCCCGCGCTCACCGCCCGCACGCGGTACGCGTACCGGCGGGCGGGACCGGCGCTCACGTCGTCGTAGAACGAGCCTCTCGTCGTGCCGAGGAGGCTGCCGTTCCGCCAGATCTCGTACGACGACGCCGAGACGACCGGCTGCCAGAGCACCCGCACCTTCCTGGCATAGCGCCCGTCGGTTGCCTTGACCGCGGTCGGCACCGGCGGCCGGCAGTCGCCGCTGAACCGGAGCTTCGCGTCGAAGTACGGGCCGGCGACGGCGGCCCTGAACGCGGCGAGCGCGGACGGCGAGGTGTCGATGCGCGTGTTCGGCCCGCTGTCCATGCTCCACCACGTCGCTGCGCGCACCCGCGGATAGCGCTTCGAGCGGAGCGCCGCGAACGCGTCCGTGATCCAGCGCGCCTTCACGCCGGGCGCATACTCGACGACGCCCATCTCGGCGATCGCCATCGGCCGCCCGCTCAGCCTCGTCAGGGTCGGGTAGACCCCGGACACGTCGATCTTCCGGGCGAACGGGGAGATCGGCACCCGGGCGTCGAGCGAGCCGTAGTCGGAGATCCCCAGCCAGTCGACGTACCCGTCGCCGGGGTAGTAGAGCTCAAGCCTGTTCCAGGCCGTGTAGGGGCGGTACGAGTCGGCGTGGAAGAACCAGGTCAGGTTCGTCGCCCCCTCGGCCCGGGTCAGCGCGACGATGTGGCGGAAGGCGTCGCGATAGCGCTCGGCGCCGTCCGGGTAGGCCGGGTCGCCGTAGCCGTCGGTTTCGCCCGCGCCGTTCCAGCGCGCACTCCACGGCCCCCACTCGTCGTTCACCTCGGCGCCGAAGGAGACGAGCACCGGCACGTTCAGGTCGCGCGCAGCGGCGGCCCAGGCACGCAGCTGGGGATCGAAGACGCCGTCGATGATCCGCTGGAGCGTGTACCGTCGCTCCGGGTTTCGCTGACGCTTGCCCGGCCCGTAGAAGGTGCCCGAGCTCGGGAGGAAGGCGATGTAGGGCACGGCGCCGTGCCGCCAGATCGTCAACACGCGCTCGCGCGGAAATGCGAGCCCGAGGTACCAGTGCTGCGAGAAGTACACCCAGGAGAGGGGGCGGCCGGCCAGCTGCTCGAAGTCCGCGATGCGCGCCTCGCGTACGTGATCCTCGCTGTACACCTTCGTCGTGTTGAAGTCCGGGAAGGCGCCGAGGTAGGCGCCCCAGGACGGCGGGAGGAGCTTGCCGCAGGTCGCCCGCGGCGCCTGCCCGGGGCCCGCCCGGCTGGTCGACGCGCCGACGGTCGCGAGCGCCGCGAGGGCGAGCGCGCCGGCCAGCAGCCGGCCGCGCTTCAGGCGTGACGCTCGATCAGCTCGATCCGGTAGCCGTCCAGGTACCTTCAAACGTCCCTAGATCGGCGGCGTCAGGACCCGAAGCCCGGGTACGCGCTCGAAGTCGTCGCGGTCGCGGGTGATGACGCCGAAATCGTGAGCAAGCGCGGTCGCGGCGATCCAGAGGTCGTGCGCGGGGATCGTCGAGCCGCGGCGGCTGAGCTCTGCCCACGCCTCCGCGTGAATGCGCGCCACGGCTTCTGTCACCGGCACCGGCTCCAGTCCGGCGATCACGTGCTCGACGAACGCCCGACGCCTGGCTCGGGCGCCGCCTCTCGCCCGGTGCACCCCGCGTAGCAGCTCGCTGACAGTGATGACGCTGATCGCACGATCCTCGTCGCCGACCAGAGCCTCGAGCGAGGCTGAACTCCCTTCCCGCTCCCACTCGATCAGGAGCCCCGTGTCGATCAGGACGGCCAGGGATTCTCCGGCACCAGGCCCGCTTCGATGCGAACTCGCCGTAGATCCTCGGCGAACTCCTCATCCACCCGAGAAGCGGAGGCGAGGAGCTCGCGAAACCGAGCGGCAGGAAGCAGCCTCGGTCTGGGAGGAGCGATCAAGGCCACGGGCGCTCCTGAGCGAGTCACCTCGATCTCTTCGCCGGCGGCCACTCGATTCAGCACGTCGGAGAAGTTCCGAGCGACCTCGGTCGCTGTCAGGCGTGCCATGGAGGAAAGGTATCAGATAAATCTGATCTTACGCTTCAAGAAGGGCTAGGCTTCTCGATGATCTCGACGCGATAGCGATCGGGATCGCACACGAAGCACAGGCGCGAGCCTCCTTCGCGGACCGTGTACGGCGGCCGCTCGGGCTCGATCCCCTGGCCGGCGAGCGCGGCGAGCGTCGTGTCCAGGTCGTCGACCCCGACCGCGACGTGTCCGTAGGCCGTTCCGAGCTCGTACGTGCGGCCGTCGTGGTTGAAGGTCAGCTCGAGCTCGGCGTCCTCGCCGGGGAAGCCGAAGAAGTAGTTCGTCGCCTCCAGCTCGCCGTCGCGGACGATCGGCAGCTCGCGCCGGAGCTCCATCCCCAGGGCCTCGTAGAACACTCTGCTCCGCTCCGGATCGGTGACGCGCACCATCGTGTGGAGGTATCGGGCCATGCCCGAATCCTAGAGGCTTGGTCCGAGCGGGTAGCGTCTCGGCATGCGTCTCGTCGTCGGGATGTCCGGCTCCAGCGGCGCGATCTACGGGATTCGCCTGCTCGAGGTCGTGCACGAGCTGCCGGGGATCGAGGTCCAGCTCGTGCTCAGCCCGGCGGCAAAGCAGACGATCGCGCTCGAGACCGACCGGCACCCGGACGAGGTCGAGGCGCTCGCCGACCTGACGTACCGCCACGGCGACATCGCCGCCGCGATCTCGAGCGGCTCGTACCCGGTGGACGCGATGATCGTCGTCCCCTGCTCCGTGCGGACAGCCGCCGCGATCGCCCACTCGCTGGACGACAACCTGCTCGTCCGGGCGGCGGACGTGATGCTGAAGGAGCGCCGGAGGCTCGTCGTCGCGCTGCTCGAGTCGCCGCTGCACCTCGGGCACCTGCGCACGCTGACCCAGCTCGCGGAGCTCGGGGCGATCGTCGCGCCGCTGATGCCCGGCTTCTACGGGCGGCCGGAGACGATCGACGAACTCGTCGACCACGCCGTCGGCCGTCTCCTCGACCTGGTCGGCATCGGCGTTCCCGAGGGGCTCGTCCACCGCTGGCGGGGCGCCGAGCGGGAGCGGTGACTACCTGTTCATGCCAACCGGGCACCTCGGCCGCCGCCATCAGTCGCAGCTACCATCACACAGGTTGACGAGGAGGAGGCAACGATGTCCGCGCCGACAAAGGAGCCGAGAACGGGGAAGTTTCTCGGCGTGCCCTACGACTGGCGGCGCAAGGGTTTCGTCGCCCGCCTGAAGGCACGCTGGTGGAACCGGAACGAGCCACGTCTGTTCCCGCCGAGAGCGTTCGGCTGGGGTTACGCGATCAACTTCGCGCGGCTGCTCCGTCTCAAGCCGAAGCCCTGACGCGGAACGGGACGGTGTCAGAAACGACACCGGCACGAGATGCCGCCCCTCCGGCGCGAGCAGTTCGCGTAAGCGCCACCGATCAATCGCCTAGGTTTCGTCGCCGGGTGACGACGACGCGGGTGATCAGACCGTCGTCATGGGTCAGGCGGAGCGTCCCCGCCTCGGCTTCGGGCGTCGCCGACCAGGCGTAGCCCGCGGCCACGGTCGGGCCGTCCTCCTCGACCCGGAGCACCCGGAGCTCGTCGTCGGGCGGTCGCTCGCGGTAGGCGGCGACGATCGCCTCGCGGCCGGCGAGCGGCCCGGTGTCGATTCCCTCGAGCTCGAGCACGGCGTCGTCGGCCAGCCGCTCGCCGAGCGCCTCCCAGTCGCCGTCGCGAACGCCCGCGTTGTGGCGGGCGACGTACTCGTGGAGAAGCAGCGTCCCACCGGAGACGACGTCCTCGAGAGTGAGCGCGTACATGACGCTGTCCACCCACTCGCCGTGGCGGCGGTAGGCGCGTCTCTTCACGCCCTCGCGGACGAAGCCGGCGCGCTCGGCGTGGCGCAGCGCCCGCTCGTTGAAGCCGTACACCTCGAGCTGGAGCCGGTGCAGGCCCAGGTCGAGCAGGAGGTGACGCTGGAACTCGCGCGCCGCCTCGTCGGCGACCCCTCGCGTGCGAAAGTCGGGATGGACGGCGAGCCCACCCAGGTTCGCGATCCGGCTGCGCCTGTTCGTCCGCTCGAACTCCATCACCCCCGCCGAGCGCCCGTCGACCTCGATCAGGAAGACGCCGAAGTCGGCCGACTCGCGCTGCGAGCGCTCGATCCCGGCCACCACCGACGCGCGATCGCTCGCCCGCACGGCGGCGAGAAAGGGCTCGACCTCCTCGTGCGCGACGAGCCGGACGAGGAAGTCCGCATCCTCGGGGCGCGCGCGCCGGATCACGGGACGGGTTCGATCACCGGCCGCCGCTGCGGCCTCCAGGCACCCGACCCGAGCGCGACGCCGCCGAGGATCAGCCCGAGGCCGACGAGCATCGAGACGCGCAGCGGCTCGTCCAGGATCAGCGCCCCGTATGCCACCGCGAAGCCCGGGATCAGGTACGTGACGAGCGACAGCCGCGCCGCTCCGAACAGCCGCAGCATGCGGACGAGGATCAGCTGGGCGATCGCGGTGCCGCCGACCGCCAGGCCGAGCAACGACGCCACCGGCTTCCAGCCGGGCGCGTGGTCGGGGAGTTGGAAGAGCGCGAACGGCAGCAGCACGAGCCCGCCGTACAGCATCGAGGCCGTGGCCAGCACCGGCCCCGGCGCCCGGGCGATCGCGTGCTGGCCGTAGAGCCCTCCGCCCGCGTAGGAGAGGGACGCGAGCACGACGGCCAGCGTGCCGATCACCGCCCAGCGGCCGCCTTCCGGGTGCACGCCCGCGAGCACGCCGACCCCGGTCAGGCCGAGCAGGATGCCGGCCAGCTTCAAGCCGCTCGAGCGCTCGCCCTGGTTGAACTTGATCGCGAGCAGCGCGACGAAGATCGGCACCGACGCGTTCGCGATCCCGGCCACCCCGGAGTCGATGTGCGTCTCCCCCCACGCGATCAGCGTGAACGGGAGCGCGCCGTTGATGACGCCGAAGACGAGCCCCTCGCGCCACGCGCCCCTCACCCGGGTCACGGCCTCGCGGCCGCCCTCCCGCGCCGCGAGCAAGCCGAGCAGCAGGAGCCCGCCGATCAAGAGGCGGAGCGTCATCAACACGGTCGGCTGGAAGTCGCGGACGCCGACTTTGATGAACAGGTACGACGATCCCCAGATCGCCGCGAGAACGAGCAACAGCGGACCGTAGGCGCGGGACACGTCTTCGAGGGTAACGCGAGCCGGCCTGTCTGCCTTCCCGGATACAGTTCCGGCTCTGAGCCAGGTCGCGGAACAGCTCCATCAGGCGCTCGGTCTCACCGACGGGGAGCTCGACCGTATCCGCGAGCTGCTCGGCCGCGACCCGAACCACTTCGAGCTCGCCGTCTTCTCGCTCCTCTGGTCGGAGCACTGCGGCTACAAGCACTCGGCGCTGCTCTTGAAGCGCCTCCCGAGCGAGGGCGCCCGCGTCCTCCAGGGCCCCGGGGAGAACGCCGGCGTCCTCGATCTCGGCGGCGGCGAGGCGGTCGCCTTCAAGGTCGAGAGCCACAACCATCCGTCCGCGGTCGAGCCCTTCCAGGGCGCCGCCACCGGCGTCGGCGGGATCCTGCGCGACATCGTCGCGATGGGTGCGCGGCCGGTGGCGCTGCTGGACGGGCTCCGCTTCGGCGAGCCCGGCCACGCGTTCGACCGGGCGGTTGCCGGGATCGGCGCGTACGGGAACTCGGTCGGCGTCCCGACCGTCGGGGGCGAGACGGTGTTCGACCCCGCGTACGCGGACAACTGCCTCGTCAACGCGATGTGCGTCGGGCTCCTGCCGACCGAGCGCGTGCTGCGCGCGACGGCGCGCACGTCAGGGCATCTGGTCGTCCTCTACGGCGCGACGACCGGTCGCGACGGCATCGGCGGCGCGAGCACGCTCGCGAGCCAGGAGCTCGGCGACGGCTCGGCCGAGAAGCGGCCGTCGGTGCAGATCGGCGACCCGTTCACCGGCAAGCGCCTGATCGAGGTCTCGTCGGAGCTGGTCGAGCGCGGCCTCGTCGAGTCGCTCCAGGACTGCGGCGCGGCCGGACTCGCCTCGGCGCTCGCGGAGATGGCGCGCGACGGCGCCGGGGTCGACGTCCACCTCGACCGGGTGCCGCTCCGGGAGGAGCTGGAGCCGTGGGAGATCATGATCTCGGAGAGCCAGGAGCGGATGGTCGCGGTCGTCCGGCCGGGCCTCCTCGAGGCGGTGGAGAAGGTCTGCGGGCGCTGGGAGCTCTCCTGCACGCCGATCGGCGAGGTGACCGGCACCGGCGAGCTGCGTGCCTACAACGACGGCGAGCTGCTCGCCGAGATCCGCGCCGATCTCCTCATCGATGAGGCTCCCCGCTACCTGATCGCGCCCGTTCCACGCGAGCCGGCGCCGGCGCCCCCGGGCCCACGTGGCCCGGCCGCCGACCGGGCGCTCCTCGAGCTGCTCGCGTCGGCCAACCTCCGTAGCCGCGCCTGGGTCTACGAGCGCTACGACCACCTGGTCGGGTCGCGCACGGTGCGGAGGCCCGGCCTCGACGCCGCCGTCCTTCGGCTGCGGCCCTCGCTGCGCGGGCTCGCCCTCTCCCTCGACGGCCCGGGACGGGTCGCGAGCCTCGACCCCCGAACCGGCGGCGCCCTCGCGGTGATCGAGGCGGCGCGGAACGTCGCCTGCGCGGGCGGTGAGCCGCTCGGCCTCACCGATTGCCTCAACTTCGGCAACCCCGAGAAGCCCGAGATCGCCTGGGAGCTCACCGAGGCAGTCGAGGGCCTGGCGCTCGCGGCAGAGTCGCTCCGCATTCCGATCGTCTCGGGGAACGTCTCCCTCTACAACGAGACCGCCGGGCGCGCGATCCACCCGACGCTGGTCGTCGGCTGCGTCGGCCTCGTCCCCGACGTCAGAACGGTGCCGGGGCGCTGGCGCGAGGGCGACGTCGTGCTGCTCGCCGGTACCCCCCGGTTGTCGCTCGCCGGCTCCGAGTACCAGGCGCTGTACGGCGCCCTCGGAGGACGGCCGGCGACCCTCGACCTCGGCGCAGAGGCGCTGCTCGTCGAGTTCCTCTGGCGGTCAGCGCCGATGCTCACCCTGGCGCACGACGCCGCCGAAGGCGGGCTCGCGGTCGCCCTGGCCGAGGCCGCGATCTGGAGCGGGCTCGGCGCGGAGATCGAGCTCGGCGACGACGCCGAGGCGCTGTTCGGCGAGGGCGGAGGTCAGGCCGTGGTCGCCTGCGCGCCCGCCGATGTGGCACGGCTCGACGGAGTTCCGATCCGCGTGCTCGGCGTCGCCGGCGGGGATCGGCTGCTCGGCTCCGGCGTCGGTCAGCTCGCCGAGGCCTGGCGAAGTACGGGAGGGGACGACTGATGTGCGGCGTGCTCGGCATCTACGCGCCGGATCGCGACGTGGCCCGGCTGGCCCACTTCGGCCTGCATGCGCTGCAGCACCGCGGTCAGGAGTCGGCGGGAATCGCCGTCTCGGACGGCGCGCGGGTGACGGTGCTGCGCGAGCTCGGCCTCGTCCAGCAGGTGTTCACCGAGCAGAAGCTCGGCGGCCTCCCGCGCGGGCGGCTGGCGATCGGGCACACCCGCTACTCGACGACCGGCTCTGCGCTCTGGGCGAACGCCCAGCCGCTCGTCCAGCACGGCCGCGCCCGCACGGTCGCGCTCGGCCACAACGGCAACCTGGTCAACGCATCCGAGCTGCGCGAGCAGCTGGACGCCGAGGGTGTCCGCCTGTCCTCGAGCTCCGACTCGGAGCTGATCGCCGCCCTGATCGCGAACGAGCCTGGCCCGCTGACCGAGGCGGTCGCCGGGGCAATGCGCCGGCTCGAGGGCGCCTACTCGGCGACGGCGCTCGCCGACGGGAAGCTCCTCGCCTTTCGTGACCCGCACGGCTTCCGCCCCCTCGTCCTCGGCCGGCTCGAGCAGGGATGGGTCGTCGTCTCCGAGACGTGCGCGCTCGACCTGCTCGGCGCCGAGCTCGAGCGGGAGGTCGCGCCCGGAGAGCTCCTCGTCATCGACGAGAGCGGCGTCCACTCCGAGCAGGCCGTCGAGCCCGCGCGCGGCTCCCTCTGCATCTTCGAGTTCTTCTACCTGGCGCGCCCGGACACGCGACTCGACGGGGTGGAGGTGCACGGCGCCCGCGTGCGGATGGGCGAGCAGCTCGCCGCGGAGGCGCCCGTCGAGGCCGACCTGGTGCTCACGATCCCCGACTCGGGAACCCCGGCCGCGATCGGGTTCTCGCGGGCGAGCGGAATCCCCTTCAGCGAGGGCCTGATCAAGAACCGCTACGTCGGGCGGACGTTCATCCAGCCGGACCAGGCGCTTCGCGAGCAGGGGATCCGCCTGAAGTTCAACCCGCTCGCCGAGGTCGCCGGCCGGCGCGTCGTGGTCGTCGACGACTCGATCGTCCGCGGCAACACGACGAGGCAGATCGTCGCGATGCTGTTCGACGCCGGCGCGCGCGAGGTGCACGTACGGATCTCGTCGCCACCGGTGATCGGGCCGTGCTTCTACGGGATCGACCTCGCCGACGAGGACGAGCTGATCGCCGCCGGCCGCTCCGTCGAGGAGGTGCGGGAGTCGATCGGTGCGACCTCGCTCGCGTACCTGTCGCTGGAAGGCTTGCAGCAGGCGACTTCGCGGCCGGCGTCGGCGCTGTGCCGCGCGTGCCTGACCGGCGACTACCCGACCCGCATCCCCGCCGGCCGCCGGCTGGCGAAGCTCAGGTTCGAGCCGGCACGCGCGTAGCGCCGACGATCGTCACGCATTCGTCACGATCCGGTCGCACACGCGCGCGCCTTTCCGCGGTACGCTCGATCCAGGGGAGGCGGGTCGTAGCTCCACCCCCACCAAAGAGGGGATAGAGCTGGTGGCTCGCAAGGGCTACTGCTCGAGGACCGGGGGCTACTGCTCGAGGACTCTGCTCGCCTTCGCGATCCCGCGACTGACCAGGTATCCGAACGTGAGCGCCGTCGTCGCGGTCACGAACGCGCCGGCGCCGACCTGGTCGCTCGCCGCCCAGATGATCGCGATGATCACCCAGACGATGAAGAACACGGCGAACTCCGCGTTGCCGGGGATCGGCAGACGCGCGCCCTGGACGGGGGTGAACCCGTAGCCGACTGTGGGAAGCGTTGCCGCTCGGCTGCTCTGGTGTGGACATTCGGAGTCTCCTTTCGGTCAGGCCGCGTGGCCCGGAACGTGGACGAGCTCGAGCTTGACGCCGTCGGGGTCGTAGAAGAACACCGCGTAGTACCCGGGGACATAGGAGTACTCCTCGGGGCCGCTCTCGATCTCGACTCCCCGCGACCGGAGCCACTCGGCCCGCTCGTCGACCGCGAACCGGCTCGGCGCCTCGAAGGCGAGATGGTGCAGCCCGACCCGGTAGCGGTCGTAGGCAGCCGACGGGCTCTGGGCCTCCCGCAGGCCGAGGCTTCCTTCCGGGCCCGAGATGTACCGGATCGTCTCGCCCCGTTCGGCCTCGACCTCGCCGACGCGGTGCCAGCCGAGCGGCTCGAGCAGCTCACGGTAGAACGGCAGGTGCGCAGGATCGACGAGACGACGAGATCGACGTGGTGACAGCCGGTGGAGCGCACCTACCGGCTGTGATCATCTACCTCGGGCCGGATAGCCCCTCGCCGCGGCCGTAGCGAACCGCCCGGGTAGCGACGCGGGTGTCCACCCCCTGCTCGAGCAGCCGCTGTCGTTCCTCGCTCTCGCGCGCCCAGCGCAGGAAGAGCCAGGCGAGCGCGCCGAGCGTGACCAGCGAGCCTTCGAGCATCATCAGCCCGCCTGCAATCCCCTGATCGGTGCGGGCGGAGATTCCCCAGCGGTCGACCGGGTGCTCGTACGTCTTGTAGAAGACGCCGCCAGACCAGAGAAAGACGTTGCCGAGGACGGTCTCGACGAGGCGGACGGCGACGATGTACCCGAGCTTGATGCCCGAGCCGAACCACTCGGGCCCCGGCAGCACCTCGACCACCGGCGCCCACATCAACGCACCGCAGGTGAAGAAGAGGAGGTGCTGGACCGCGTGGACGCCGGAGTGGTGGAGCGCGGCGCCGTATGCGACCGGCAGGTGCCAGAGCAGGAGATTCGCAGCCCAGATCGGGAAGGCGACCAGAGGGTGCGTGAGGAAGCGCAGCCGGATCACCGCCGGCAGCGCGAGCACGGGGCGAAGCAGCGGCCCGTTCAGCCCGGCGACCATGCACAGCGGGGCGAGGTCGCCGAGGAGGATGTGCTGGATCATGTGCATGAACAGGAATTGCTGCTCACCGAGCGCGTGGATCGGCGAGGCGTCGGCGAGGAAGGCGAGCGTCAGGCCGAGCCCGAACGAGAGCCGGCGCCAGCGCTCGACCGGCGAGCCGCGCGCCGCCAGCGTCGCCGCCCGCCGGTAGTACAGGAAGCCGGCGGCCGCGAGCAGCAGCAGCGCCGCCGGGTCGAACGTCCAGCTCGTCAGGGGCGAGGGGCCCATCGGAGGCAGTGTAGGGCCGCCCTTCGGCTTAGACTCGCAGCAGTGGGCACGGAGCCGACCTACGAGGCGGCGGGAGTCTCGCTCGCGACCGCGGGAGCGGTGGTGGGGCGGCTGCGGGCGGCGGTCGAGTCGACCGGCGCCGAGGGGTTCGGCGCGTTCGCCGGGCTCTACCCGCTGGACGATCGCCGGTTCCTGGCCGCATCGATGGACTCGATCGGAACGAAGCCGATGGTCGCCCGCGAGCGCGGGCTGCTCCGGAACTGCGGCGCGGACATGGCCGCTCACTGCATCGACGACGTCGCCACGACCGGAGCCGAGCCGCTCTTCCTGCTCGACTACGTGGCGGCCAACCGGCTCGACCTCGAGCAGGTCGCCGAGCTGGTCGAGGGCGCGGCCGAGGTCTGCCGGGCAGCCGCCTGTGCGCTCGTCGGCGGCGAGACGGCCGAGCTCCCGGGGATCTACCGCGAGGGCGAGCTGGACTTCGCGGCGACGTGCGTGGGGATCGTCGACCGCGACGATCTGATCGACGGGTCGCGCGTCCGGGCAGGCGACGTCGTCGTCGGCTTCCCGTCCGCAGGGGTGCATGCGAACGGGTTCTCGCTCGTCCGTCGCGTCCTCGAGCTCGAGGACTACGCCGGAGGCGATCTGCTCGCACCGACGCGCCTCTATCTGGACGAGGTCCGGGCGCTCCGGCGCGACACCGACGTCCACGCCCTCGCCCACGTGACCGGCGGCGGAATCGACGGGAACCTGTCGCGGGTCCTCCCCGAGGGGCTGCGCGCGGCGATCGACTGGGATTCCTGGGAGCGGTTGCCCGTATTCCGGTGGCTCGCCCGGCACGCCGGCGAGGACGAGCTGCGGCGTGTCTTCAACCTCGGGATCGGATACTGCGCGGTCGTCTCCGATCCGGCCGGCCGGCAGGTGATCGGGGGGATCGAGTGATCGGAGTCCTCGTCTCGGGCGAGGGGACGAACCTGCAGGCGCTGATCGACGCCGGCCTCGAGATCACCGCCGTCGCCTCGAACCGGCCCGCCGCGCCGGCCCTGGAACGGGCGCGGCGCGCAGGCATCCCGGCCGCGGTCTTCGACGTCGCCGAGCACCACGACCGCGACGCCCGGGACGTCGCGATCGCGGGCTGGCTCGAGGAGCACCGCGTCCGGCTCGTCGTGCTGGCCGGGTACATGCAACTGCTCGGGCCGGCGTTCCTCGATCGCTTTCCCGGCCGGATCGTGAACGTCCACCCGTCGCTCCTCCCGTCGTTCCCGGGAACGGGCGCGATCGAGCAGGCGCTCGACGCGGGGGTGGAGACGACCGGTGTGACCGTCCACCTCGTCGACGAGGGCGTGGACACCGGTCCGGTGCTGCGTCAGGAGCCGGTTCCGATCGAGCCGCGCGAGACGCTCGCAGAGCGGATCCACGCCGTCGAGCACAGGCTGCTGCCGGAGGTGGTGACGGCGCTGTGCGCGCGCTGATCTCGGTCTACGACAAGACCGGTCTCGCCGAGCTCGCCGCGGGCCTGGACGAGCTCGGCTGGGAGCTCGTCGCGAGCGGGGGGACCGCCGCGTTCCTGCAGGAGCACGGAGTGTCGGTGATCCAGGTCGCGTCCCTGACCGGATTCGAGGAGATCCTCGGCCACCGTGTCGTCACTCTCCATCCCGCCGTGCACGGCGGCATCCTCGCCCGGCGGGATGTCCCTGGCGACCTCGCCGACCTTGCCGCCCACGGGATCGAGCCGTTCGACCTCGTCATCGTCAACCTCTATCCGTTCACGGAGGTGGCGAGCACCTTCGGCGCCCGCGAGGAGGATGCGGTCGAGATGATCGACATCGGCGGGCCCGCTCTGCTGCGCGGCGCGGCGAAGAACTTCGCTCATGTCGCGCCGGTCGCTCGGCCGGAGCGGTACGCGGACGTGCTCGCCGCGTTGCGGGAGCACGGCGGGCTTTCGCCCGATACCCGCCGCTCGCTCGCCGCCGAGGCGTTCGTCGTCACCGCCGCGTACGAGTCGGCGATCGCCGCCTGGTTCGCCGACCGTGAGGCGTTCCCGGAAGGTCTGATCCCGACGTTCTGGAAGGACCGCGACCTCGCGTACGGCGAGAACCCGCACCAGCGCGCCGCCTACTACGCCGAGGCGGGCGCACGCCGGCACCTGCTCTCGCAGGTCGAGCAGCTGCACGGACGGGAGCTCTCGTACAACAACCTGAACGATCTATCCGCCGCGCGCCAGCTCGTCGAGGAGTTCACGCTGCCGGCCTGCGTGATCGTCAAGCACGCCAACCCCTGCGGCGTCGCGGTCGCAGGCGACCTCGACGACGCCTACGCCCGTGCCCTCGGCGGAGACCCGGTCTCCGCCTTCGGTGGAGTCGTCGTCCTGAACCGTCCCGTATCGGCCGAGCTCGCCGAACGGCTCGCAGAGCAGTTCGTCGAGGTGCTGTTCGCGCCGGGGTACGACGAGGGCGCCCTCGCCGTGCTCGCACGGAAGGAGGCGATGCGGATCCTCGTCTCCACCGAGCGCCGGAACGCCCACGCGGGCGAGCGCGACTACCGGCGCGTGCTCGGCGGTCTGCTCGCCCAGGACCGGGACGCGGACGTCGATGACCGCGAGGAGATGATCGTCGTCAGCGGCGACCCGGGCGAGTCCGACTGGGGCGATCTCCTGTTCGCCTGGCGCGTCTGCAAGCACGTGACCTCGAACGCGATCGTGCTCGCGAAGGACCTGCGCACGATCGGGATCGGCGCCGGCCAGATGAGCAGGGTGGACGCCGTCCGGATCGCGATCGAGAAGGCGCGGGAGCACGGCCACGACCTCGCCGGGGCCGCCCTCGCCTCCGACGCGTTCTTCCCCTTCCCCGACGGCCCCGAGCTCGCCCTCGACGCCGGGGTGACCGGGATCATCCAGCCGGGAGGCTCGAAGCGCGACGCCGAGGTGGTCGCCCCGGTGCAGGCCGCCGGGGCGACGATGATCTTCACCGGCCGCCGCCACTTCCGCCACTAGCGGCCCTCTCTCGGCGCGAACTGCAGGGACATCCGAGTTGCCCTCTCTGCCTCTCCCTTCTTCTGTTCGGTTCCTCATCTCACCGTGAACCTGGCGGTCACCGTCGCGTAGCCGGGTGCGCTCGCGCTCGCCGAGTAGGAGCCGGGCTTGAGCGTGAGCGACGCTTGGCCGTTCGCAGCCGTCTTCGCCCGCCGACCGCCGGCCGTGATCGTCGCTCCGGCGACCGGGTCGCCGGCGTCCCGGGCGGACAAGGTCACCTTCGACTTCCTCACCTGCGCCCGGAGCGCGAGCTGGGCGAGCACGTGCGTGTGCCAGAAGCCGAGCGCGTTCGCCTTGTCGACGGCCTCGGCGAAGAGGTCGACGGGGCCGGCCGAGCCCTCGCACTGCAGGTACCTGAGCCCGCCCGTCATCTGCTGCGCGAGCGTCAGCTTCTGCACGGGCTCGAACCCGCTGGCGCCCCGGTTCGAGCGGGTGACGAAGAGCTCGCCCGAGTCGCCCCAGGCGACCCAGAGCCGCCCCTCGGGCCCGGCGCAGACGGTCGCGCTGGTGTACGGACCCCGGGCGAGGGTCTTCGAGCTGCCGCCGTAGCGGTAGAGCCGCGCAGACTTCGTGTCGGCGTAGGCGACGTAGACACCGGGCGCGCCGATCCGGGCGCTCAGCCCCTCGACCCAGTCGTTGTTGTTGCCGCCGTCCGAGAGCACGACGGCCTTGCCTGCGCCCGGCAGGACCTGCTGGACGAAGACGCCGCCCTTGCCGCCGCCGTACACCCCGGCGAGGACGACCGCACCGGTTCCCGCGTCGGTCGCGAGGTGGGTGGTGAGCTGGAACGGCGCGTACGCGTTCTGCGGGATCGAGCTCGGCGGGAGGCCCTCGGCGGCGGCGCCGCGCCAGCCGGTGACCACCTGGCCGTCCTTCGTCAGCGTCGCGCCGATCACTGCGGAGGCGGCGGCCTGCGGGCCGCCCCAGACGTCCGGCTGAAGCCTCCAGCCCGTCCCGCTCGCCGGCGCCGTGAACGTGCTCACACCGCCGTTCGAGTCGGCAGACGAATGGGTGCCGGTCGTGAACAGGCGCAGCGTCTTGTCCGGCATGACGAGCAGGGCGAGCCCGTTCTTCGCGCCGTCCCAGTGGCCCGTCACGGTCGTCGTCCCCCGCTTCGCGCCGCTCGGCGAGAGGCGCGTGTCGAGAATCGCGCTCGGCGGCTGGGCGCCGCGGTTCCAGATCACGTGCAGCGTGCCGTCGGGCGTGCGGGCGAGGCCGAGCTGGTCGCCGCTCGAGTTCGGGACGGTGATCCTCGTCCAGGGCGAGCCGGCCGGCGATGCGCGGCCGGCTCCGGCGGCGACCGCGACCACAACCGCCGTAGCGGCGACGGCGAGGGCGATGAGCGTCGAGCGCATGATGGTGTCCTCCTTGTCAGCTCCTCCAGGGTGAATGGGCGGTCGCGACGATCCGCTCGAACGGGATCTCCGCCAGCTCGCATGCGCGGCGCACCGCAGCCGCCGCCCCTTCGAACTGGCAGAGGACGACCTCGTCCTCGCGCATCAGGATCGAGCCGAGGTAGCGGACGGGCTCGCCGCCGCGGGCGAGCTCGAGTGCGGAGGTGGAGGCACGCGCGTCGAGCGCCTGCACCTCCGTCTCGGTCACGCCGGGGCAGAAGCACTCGGCGATGAAGCTCTCGGGCCGCTCTCCCACCAGGCCGAGGGTAGGGACCCGCGGCTACCTGCGATAGTGGGGAAAACCCTACGGGGTCGGGCGCGAGGCACGCTCGTCGAGCGCGCGGGAGAGCTGGGGGCGGGAGCGGATCCCGAGCTTGCGGTAGACGCGGGTGAGCCTCGCCTCGACTGTCTTGACGGTCACGAACGCCCGGCCGGCGATCTCCCGGTTGGTGAGACCTGCGGCGGCGAGCTCCGCGATTTGACGCTCGGTCGCGGTCAGCCGGTCGTGTCCCGAAGCGGCGAGGCCCAGCCGCCGAAGCTCGTCCTGCGCCCGGCTCGCCCAGAGCGGCGTCCCCGACCGCTCGAAGAGAGCGAGCGCCTCGGTCAGCGCCTCCCGCGCCTGCCGCCGCCTCCTGCTCCGGCGGAGGACGCGTCCGAGGGCGAGTAGCGTCCGCGCGCGCTCGAACGGCATCTTCGCCCGGTCATGGTGGACGAGCGCCTCGTCGAGGCTCGTCAGCGCCGCCTCGAGATCGCCGCGCGCGGCGTGCAGAAGGCCGGTGCAACGGGCTGAGACCGCAAGCGCCCAGGGGCGGTCGAGCGTGCGACCGGGGCGCTCGAGGAGCTCGATCAGCCTCTCTGCGCGCACCAACTCGCCGAGCTCGATCAGGGCTTCGATCTCGTCGGGCAGGAAGATGCCGAGCACCGGATCCGTCGGCCCGAGGCCGGCAAGCTGATCGGCGAGGAGGCCGAGGGCGGCGTCGACGGCAGCCGGGTTTCCGAGCGAGAGCTCGAGGAAGCCGAGCGCCCAGCGGGCCCAGATCGTGCCCGGCTGCCACTGGAGCTGGTCGAAGAGGGAGATCGCCTGCGCGGCCTCCGCTCGGGCGGCTTCCGTGCGGCCCTCGTGCGCGTGGACGAGCGCGCTCGCGCTCAGCGTGAGAGCGTTCGCGATTCGGTCGTCGAATAGACGCGCCGTCTCGCGCGACTCTTCGGCGAAGCGACGAGCCTGCTCGAGATCGCCCAGCCACAGACAGGCCCAGACGAGGTAGAGAAAGACGAGCGGAACGTCGCTCTCGCGACCCTGCTCGAGCGTCTCGGCGCGGACCGCGTCGAGGGTTGCCAGCGCCTCCTGCGCCCAGCCGGTCCAGAGCAGCACCAGACCGTGGATGAAGCGGGGCCGGAGCACGAGCGGCCCGGCGCGGCGTGGATCCTCGAGCGCGAGCGCCCGATCGAGGTCCCCCTCAGCCAGGCCGCGTCCGCGGAGGAACTCGACCATCGTCAGCACCGCCAGCGAATCGGCCAGGGCGTGATCGTCCTCGAGCTCCTCGGCCTGTGCGACCGCCGCACGCGCGTGCGGCTCCGCGCCCGCGAGGTCGCCGAGACTGAAGCGGTAGAACGCCAGGTCGAGCTCGATGGCGGCCTGGAGCGATGGATCGTCGCCCGCGGCCTCGAGTGCCTGGACGGCGAGTTCGTCCGCATCCGCGAAGCTGCTCCGGCGGCTGTGTAGCTGCCCGAGCAGGCGCAGCGCCTGCGCGCTCTGCGATCCGCGCGGCCTCTCGCCCAGCGCCTGCTCGAGCAGCGCCTGCGCACGAGCCAGGTCACCAGCGTCGAAGTTGAAGGCGGCCGCTGAGAGGAGCCGCCGGGCCCGCTCGGCACCGGCGGGCTCGGGTGTCAAGCCCAGAGCGAGCTCCATCAGCTCGGCGGCGGGGGCGCCCCGGCCGCGGGCGGTCCACGCCGCCCCGTCCAGCTGGCCGGCGACCTCGTCATCCGGCTGTTCCACGCCGAACGCGAGATGGCGAGCTCGCTCCTCGGGATCCGCCAAACGCCGCGCCAGCTCGCGGTGCACCGCGCGACGCCGCGCCATCGGCGCCGCCTCGTACACGGCCGCCGCGAGCAGAGGATGGACGAACCGGATCCGACCGTCGGGCTCGATCCGCACGACGCCTGCCGCCTCTGCAGGAGCCAGCGCTTCCTCGTCGACGAGTGCGGTGGTCGGGATGCTGAGGCACGACGCAACCAGCAGGGCCTGCCTGGTCGTCTGCGACAGCCGGCCGAGCCGCGCCCGAACGAGCGCTCTCGACTCGTCCGGGATCGGGAGCCGTCCGGCGCCGGACGTCCGGCCCATCCGAACGAGCTCACGCGCGATCTCGAGCGCATAGAACGGATTCCCTCCACTGGCCGCGACCACCTTCACCACCGTCGGGCGCGGGAGGGCGTGACCGAGCCGGCGCAGCACGATCTCGTGGATCGCGGCCACGCTCAACGGGGTTAGACCGATCTCCGCGAACCGCTCGGCCGGCGCCGCGTCGGCGAACGTCTCCGTTCGAGCCCCGTCCACCCGGACCGTGGCGAGCACGCCGACCGGCGCCGTGTCGAGGCGGCGAAGTGCAAAGCGGAGCGCCGCCGCCGTCGCCCGGTCGAGCCACTGGGCGTCGTCGACGGCGACGAGCAGGGGCGCGGCGGCTGACAGCTCACGGAACAGCGACAGCAAGCCCGTTGCGACCGTGCGCGCGTCGACCTGGTCGGCCGCCTCCGCTCGCAGGAGGGCGACGTCGAGGGCGCGACGCTGCCACCGAGGGCAGGCGGTCGAACGGCTCTCCGTCGACCGAGGCGAGCAGGTCGGACAGGCCGGCGAAGGAGAGCCGGGCCTCCGCGCCGGTCGGCCGGGCGGAGAGCACGACGCAGCCGTCCGACTGCGCGAGCTGGACGCCGTGCCGCCAGAGCGTCGTCTTTCCGAGGCCTTCCTCACCGGCCAGAACGAGGACCGCGAGCCCGTCACGCAATCGACTGAGACCGGCGGCGATCTCCGCTAGCTCGAGGCGCCTGCCGACGACCTCCTGCCCGTCCACGACCTGGTACCGGATCGTGGGTGACGCCGACGATCCGGGCAAGCTCCCTCTTCTCTGCCTCCACGGAGGGCCGGGCGCGCCGCACGACTGCATCGAGCCGCTCGGCAGACTCGCCGACACCGGCCGCCGGGTCGTCTTCTACGACCAGATCGGGTGCGGCCGCTCATGGGTCGAGCGGGACCCGTCGTTCTGGACGGTCGACCTGTTCGTGGACGAGGTCCGGGCGGTGCGCGACGCGCTCGGCCTCGGGCGCATCCACCTGTTCGGCTCCTCCTGGGGCGGGATGCTCGCGATGGAGTACGCGCTGACGAGGCCGGCCGGGCTCACGAGCCTCGTTCTCTCCTCCTCGCCGGCGAGCTTTCCGGTGTGGGCCGAGGAGACCGGCCGGCTGCGAAGCGCGCTTCCCGAAGAGGTCCGGCGCGTGCTCGACGAGGAGGAAGCCGCAAACCGCCTCGATTCCCCGGCCTACGGGGAGGCGACGGCCGAGTTCTACAAGCGCCACCTCTGCCGGGTCGACCCGTGGCCGGACAACGTGCTGCGGTCGTTCGCCGGCCTGCGGGAGCACCCGGACGTCTACCTGACGATGCAGGGTCCGAACGAGCTCGTGATCACCGGGACGCTGAGGACGTGGGACATCAGCGCTCGCCTCGGCGAGCTCGACGTGCCGACTCTGATCACCGCCGGCCGGTACGACGGGTTCACCCCACGCCAGGCGGACGAGCTGCGCCGCGGCATCGCGGGCTCCGAGCTGGTCACGTTCGAGGCGAGCTCGCACATGCAGTTCGTCGAGGAGCCCGAGCGCTACCTCGAGGTCGTCGGCGCCTTCCTCGATCGCGTCGAACAGGGGTAGTCTTCGCGCGGCCGTGGCCCGCGAGTACCCGACGCTGCTCGACCTGATCGGCGGAACGCCGATCGTCCGCCTCCAGCACATCGGCAGGGAGCTCGGCCCGACGCTCCTCGCCAAGCTCGAATACCTGAACCCGGGCGGCTCGAACAAGGACCGGATCGCGCTGAGCATGATCGAGCGCGCGGAGCGCGACGGGAAGCTCAGGCGCGGCGGGACGATCGTCGAGCCCACGTCGGGCAACACCGGCGTCGGCCTCGCGCTCGCCGCCGTGATCAAGGGCTACAAGATGATCTTCGTCGTCCCCGACAAGGTCGCGCCCGAGAAGATCGCGCTCCTGCGCGCCTTCGGGGCCGAGGTCGTGATCTGCCACACCGCCGTCGACGCCGACTCGCCCGAGAGCTACTACCTCGTCTCCGACCGCCTCGCCGAGGAGATCCCCGGCGGCTACAAGCCGGACCAGTACGCGAACCAGGGCAACCCGGACGCCCACTACCGAACGACGGGCCCCGAGATCTGGGAGCAGACGGCCGGCGAGCTCGACGCGGTCGTGATCAGCGTCGGCACCGGCGGCTCGATCACCGGCACCGCCCGGTACCTGAAGGAACGGAATCCGGAGGTGCTCGTCGTCGGAGCCGACCCGGAGGGCTCGATCTACTCGGGCGGCCCGGTGCACCCCTACCTCGTCGAGGGGATCGGCAAGGACGGATTCCCCGAGAGCTTCGACCCTTCGGTGGTCGACGAGTACGTGCGCGTCTCCGACCGCGACTCGTTCCTGATCACCCGGCGCCTCGCGCGCGAGGAGGGCATCCTCGCCGGCGGCTCCGGCGGGACGTCGGTGCACGCGCTGCTCGAGGTGGCCAGGCGCTTCGGGCCCGAGACGACGCTGCTGACCACGATCCCGGACGGCGGCCGGGGCTACCTGTCGAAGATCTTCGACGACAACTGGATGCTCGAGCACGGTTTCCTCGAGCGCCACGTCGCCCCCGACACCGTCCAGCAGGTGCTCGCCTTCAAGCATGCCGACAACGGCGTGCCCGACCTCGTCGTCTGCGAGTCGCACCAGAAGCTCGGCGCGGCGATCGAGCTGATGCAGCGCTACGGCATCTCGCAGCTCCCGGTCGTCCGGCACGTACCGGTCGAGAGCCTCGCCGACGTGATCGGGTCGCTGAACGAGCGCGTGCTGCTCGACCGGATCTTCAAGAATCCGGACTCACTCGGCGAGGAGGTCGCGATCGCGATGCAACCTCCGCTCTCCGCAGTCGACCATCGCGACACGGTCGACCAGGTCTTCAACGACCTGCGCGACCAACGGCAGGCCGTCGTCGTCGCCCGGGACGGCAAGCCGGAGGCGGTGCTCACCCGCTCCGACCTGCTCGAGTACCTCGCGCACCGTCGATGAGGCTCGGCGGCGAGGCGCTCTCGATCGAGGCATAGCCGACCCCCGGCACGCGTTGTCAGCCCCTGTGGAGACGGTCTCGCCCGCGCGGCTGCGCCGCTACGTCGTCGCGCACCAGGAATACGCGACGCGCTTCCGCCGCGCGCGCGCCGCGGACGTCGCGGCCGCTGTGCGCAGGTTGGGTTGCGTCCAGCTCGACTCGATCTCGACGGTCGGTCGCGCCCACCGCCTGACGCTGACGTCGCGGATCGGCTCGTATCCGGAGGCAGCGGTCTCGGAGCTCCTCCGCGGCGGCCGGATCTTCGAGTACTGGGCGCACGAGGCGTGCCTCGTCGCGATCGACGACTATCCGCTCTTCAAGCGGCGGATGGAGCACCTTCGCGAGCACCACTGGTGGGGGCGCAAGCACGACCACGACCCGAAGGTGAAGGAGCGGGTGCTCGACGCGCTCCGCGAGCACGGCGCGCTGCCGACCCGGTTCTTCGAGGGCGGAGGAGGCGGGAGCGGCATGTGGAACTGGAAGCCGGAGAAGCGGATCCTCGAGGACCTGTTCGCCGCCGGCGAAGTGGTCGTCAGCGGACGCGACGGCTTCCAGCGGCTGTACGACCTGCCGGAGCGCGTGATCCCGCGCGCGCAGCTGGACGCGCCCACGCCCTCGGAGGAGGAGTTCCGGCGCCGGTACGCGCTGCGGGCCGTGCAGTGCCGCGGCGCCCTCACCGACTCGGGGATCGCCGAGCACTGCCGCTTCCGGGGCGGCGCCAAGGCGCTCCGGCCGGTCGTCGACCGGCTCGAGGCGGAGGGTCTCGTCCGTCGGGTCGCGGTCGACGACGGTGGGCCGCCGGTCGTCGTCCCGGCGGACGTCGAGGTCGACGGGGCGCCGCGGGGCGGCGTCCTCCTCTGCCCGTTCGACAACCTCGTCTGGGACCGGTCGTTCCTCGAGCATCTCTTCGGCTTCACCCACGTGATCGAGGTCTACAAGCCTGCGCCGCAGCGGGTCTACGGCTACTACGTGCTCCCGTTCCTGTACGGCGACCGGCTCGTCGGCCGCGCCGACCTGAAGTCGGACCGCGCCGAGGGGGTGCTGCGTGTCCGCGCGTTCCATCCCGAGCCGAAGGTGCGGCGTTCCGGGGCGCTGGAGACTGCGCTCGACAAGGCGCTCGCCAGGCTTGCGCGCGTCCTCGGGCTGGAGCGCGTCGAGTGGTGACACCGGTCGAGGTCTCGCGCGAGGAGGCGCGGCGGATCGCCGTCCGCGCCCAGCTGCTCGACGGCGGGGCGGCGGGAGTGCTCGACACCGTGCGCCGGCTCGGCTTCCTGCAGATCGACCCGATCTCGATCGTCGCCCCGCCGCAGTACCTCGTCCTGTGGAGCCGGCTCGGGCCGTTCGACCCCGAGGAGCTCGACCGCCTGCTCTGGGAAGAGCGCAAGCTCGTCGAGGTCGACGCGTACATCTACCCGGTCGAGGACCTGGCCATCCTCCTCGCGCGGATGAAGCGGAAGCGCGAGGACAACGCGCGCGAGCGCCGGATCGCCGCGTTCCTGAAGGAGAACGCGAGCTTCCGCCGCTACGTGCTCCGCGAGCTCGAGCGACGTGGGCCCCTGCTGTCGCGCGAGATCGAGGATCACGCGCGCTTCCGCCGTGAGGACCACCTCTGGTGGGGGAGCCGCAAGATGGCGCTGATGCTGATGCTGCTCGCCGACCGGGGCGAGGTCGCGGTGGTCGGGCGCCGGGCCGGGCAGCGGGTGTGGGACCTCGCCGAGCGCTGGTACCCCGAGGTCGAGCGCGTCTCCTGGCCGGAGGCCCGGCGGCAGATCGAGGAGAAGCGCTTCCGCTCGCAGGGCGTCCGCCTCGAGAAGGGGCGCTGGCTCGCGCACCCCGACGCCGCCGACGGGCCGGTGCCGCCGCGCCGTGTGACCTTTCTCTCCCCGTTCGACCGGCTCGTCTCCGACCGCGGCCGGGCCGAGGCCCTGTGGGGCTTCCGCTACCGGTTGGAGATGTACGTCCCGCCCGCGAAGCGCGAGTACGGCTACTACGTCCTGCCGATCCTGCGCGGCGACCGGGTCGTCGGCCGGATCGAGCCCGTCCACGACCGCAGGGCGGGCGTGGTGCGCGTGCAGGGGGTCTGGTGGGAGGACGGCGTGCGGCCGATGCCCCTCGACCGGCCGCTGCGGAGCCTGGCGCGCTGGCTCGGAGCTACGATCGAGTGATGGACTTCGAGACCCGCGCGATCCACGAGGGTCAGGAGCCGGACCCGGCGACCGGCGCGGTCACCGTCCCCATCTACCAGACGTCCACGTACGTCCAGGACGCGGTCGGCGAGCACAGAGGCTACGACTACTCGCGGACCGCGAACCCGACCCGCCGCGCACTCGAGCGCTGCCTCGCGTCGCTCGAGGGCGCCGAGCACGGCTTCGGCTTCTCGTCCGGCATGGGTGCGACGACGACGGTGATGCACCTCGTCTCGCCCGGGGAGCGCGTCGTCGCCGTGAACGACGTCTACGGCGGGACGTACCGACTGTTCTCGAAGGTCTACGAGCCGAAGGGCTACGCGTTCACGTTCGCCGCCGCCGACGAGGTCGCGGCCGCGATCGACGACCGGACCCGGCTCGTCTGGCTCGAGACGCCGACCAACCCGCTCCTGAACATCGTCGACGTCCGCGCGGTCGCCGACGCGGCGCGCGCGGTCGGCGCGGTCGTGGTCGTCGACAACACGTTCGCGACGCCGTACCTGCAGCGGCCGCTCGAGCTCGGCGCCGACATCGTCGTCCACTCGACGACGAAGTACCTCGGCGGCCACTCCGACCTCGTCGGCGGCTTTGCCGGCACGAACGACCCGTCGATCGCCGAACGCCTCGGCTTCCTGCAGAACTCGCTGGGCGCCGTCCCCGGGCCGTTCGACTCGTGGCTCGTCCTCCGCGGCCTGAAGACGCTGGCGCTGCGGATGCGCCAGCACTGCGCGAACGCGCGTGCGATCGCGGAGCTCCTCGACGGACACCCCGGTGTCGAGCGCGTCCTGTATCCGGGCCTCCTGGACCACCCGGGGCACGAGCTGGCGGCCCGCCAGATGGTGGACTTCGGCGGGATCGTCTCGTTCCTCGCGGCCGGCCCGGCGGAGGCGGTGGCGCTCGCCGGCCGCACGAGGATCTTCAAGCTCGCGGAGAGCCTCGGCGGGGTCGAGAGCCTGATCGAAGTCCCGTTCGAGATGACCCACGCCTCGACCGCCGACGCACCGTTTGCGACGCCGCCGAATCTCGTCCGGCTCTCGGTCGGGATCGAGTCGGCCGACGACCTCGTCGCCGACCTCGAGTCGGCGCTGGTCCGCAGCCCGGCGACGGCCTGACGGAACCCGCCGCGGGCGGACGGTGTAGTGGGTGTATGAAGCGCATCCTCGTACTCACGCTCGGGATCGGCCTCGTGCTCGTCGGCAGCGCTGCTGCAAAGGGGCCGACGAGCGCAACGATCACAGGGCCGGGGCTCTCGAAGCCGATCGTGCTGGACGGAGACTCGGAGGGGAACTCGAGCTCACGCTTCGGCCGACTGGTCGAGCAGAGCGGATGGTTCCCCGAGGTGTACCGGCAGACGCCGGACTCGACTACTCGCGTTCGACCGCGCGGGTTGCTCGGCGCCAGGTACGACGCCGTCTATCTCGTTCCGGACGGAAACGGGAAGGCCTCGACGATCGAGCAGGAGCTGTACCCGTTCGCGGTCGGCGGGCCCGTCACGCACGTCAGGCCCGGCCAGCAGGTCTTCGGAAGCCCGACTCACGGCGGCTGGTACCGCTCATCGCCTGCACTTCGCGGGACGCTCCGCGGGCTGGGCCTCCCGGCCGAGGCGCCGTCGTTTCGCAGCTCCGGCCTCGGCGCCGGCGCCTGGGCCGGAATCGCGGTCGGCATCGCTCTCGCTCTGTCGATTGCGCAGGCGGCGGCCGCCCGGCGGCGGCGCACCGCACCCGGACGACCGGCCTACTAGCGACCGGGCCCCGCATCCCGCGAATGCGGTGCACCGGTACTGCGCCGTTTCTTCCACCACTCGTGCCTGGCACCAGAGGTGCGCCGATTGTGTGCGTCTTTCTCCACCACTCGTGCCTGGCACTCGAGGTGTGACGATTGTGGGCGGCTTCGTGCACAGCTCGGTGAGAGAATCGTGGCATGGGCACGCCGGATCTCATCGACCTGCACCACCAGAGCGAGCGCGTGGTCGGCGCGTACCTCGTCGAGACCGACGATGGTCTCGCGCTCCAGGACTGCGGCCCGTCCACTTGCATCGAGGGGCTGAAGGCGGGCCTGGCCTCCCGCGGGCTCGAGCTGACCGACCTCCGGCATCTGCTGCTCTCGCACATCCACCTCGACCACGCAGGCGCCGCCGGATCGCTCGTCCGCGAGCACCCCGCCCTACGCGTGCACGTGTCCGCGCTCGGCGCCCCCCACCTCGTCGACCCGAGCCGGTTGGAGGCGAGCGCCCGGAGGCTGTACGGCGAGGAGTTCGACACGCTCTGGGGCGAGCTCGCGCCGGTGCCCGAGGCGAGCGTGGAGGTGGTCGGCGACCGCGTGCTCGGGCTCGAATGCTTCGCGACTCCCGGCCACGCCTCGCACCACGTCTGCTATCTGCACGAGGACGGGACGCTCTACGCAGGCGACGCCGCCGGCGTCCGGATCGTGCCGGCCCGGCATGTCCTCCCGGTGTCGCCGCCACCCGACGTGGACGTCGACGGCTGGTTCCAGACGTTCGAGAGGATCGAGCGCCGGCACCCGGAGCGGCTCGCCCTGATCCACTTCGGCGTCGTCGACTCGCCGTCCGAGCACCTCGCGCTCGCCCGCGAGGCGCTTGCGACGTGGTCCGAGCGCGGCCGTGAGCTGGGCGAGGCCGACTGGGTCGCCGCCGCCCGCGCAGACCTCGAGGACTCCGTCGGGGACGACGCCGACCTCTGGGAGCGCGCAGCGCCGCTCTGGCAGTCCTACGCAGGGATGAAGCGCTACTGGGACAAGAAGCGGGACCGCGGCTAGGACCGCTCGCCGAGCGCGAGTTCCGTCTGCTCTTCCTCGGGCGCGCGGTCTCGTTCCTCGGGAACGCGATGGCGCCGATTGCGCTCGCGTTCGCGGTCCTGCACCTGACCGGCTCGAAATCGGATCTCGGCTACGTGCTCGCGGCGCGCTCGGCACCACAGATCGTCTTCCTGCTGATCGCGGGGATCTGGGCGGACCGGCTGCCCCGGAACCAGGTGATGGTCGCCTCGATGGTCGCCAGCATGGCGAGCCAGGGTCTCGTCGCCGCCCTCCTCCTCACCGGCCACGCCCGGCTCTGGCACCTCGTCGCGATCAGCGCGTGCAACGGCACCTTCTCGGCCTTCTTCTTCCCGGCCTCGGCCGGGATCGTTCCGCAGACGGTTCCGCCCGTGATGATCCAGCAGGCGAACGCACTACTGCGGCTCGCCCTCAACTCGAGCCTGGTCGCGGGAGCCGCGATCGGCGGCGGGATCGTCGCCGGAGCGGGGCCGGGCTGGGCGATCGCGGTCGACGCGGCGACCTTCGGGGTCGCAGCCGCGTTCGCAGCGGCGATGCACGTACCACCGGTCGCGCAGCGGGAGACGCCGAGCTTCCTGACCGAGCTCGCCGAGGGCTGGCGTGCGTTCCGGTCGAGGAGGTGGCTGTGGGCGATCGTGATCCAGTTCTCGGTCGTGAACGCGATGCACACCGGAGCGTTCTTCGTCCTCGGGCCGGTGCAGTCCGAGACCCACTACGGCGGCGCCGGCGCCTGGGGCGCGATCCTCGCCTCCGAGTCGGCCGGGCTGATTCTCGGCGGGCTGGCGATGCTGCGCCTGCGACCGCAACGGTTGCTCCTCGTCGCCACGGTCGGCGTGCTCGCACTGGCGCCGCCGGTCGCCCTGCTCGGCCCGCCTGCCCACGCTGCCGTCGTCGCCGCGGCCGCGTTCGGAATGGGGGTCGGGATCGAGGTGTTCGCCGTCTGCTGGGACACGACGATGCAGCAGCAGATCCCCGGGCACATGCTATCGCGCGTCTACGCCTACGACATGCTCGGCTCCGTGGCGCTGATCCCCGTCGGCTTCGCCGTCGCCGGACCGATCGCCGACGCGATCGGTACCCGCGCGACACTCTACGGCGCCGCTGCGCTCGTCGTGCTCGCGACCTTGCCGATCCTCGCCGTGCGCGACGTCAGGGAGTTGCGAAGGAGGTGACGCTGATCGTCTTCTCGTCACGAGCGTCGCGGTAGCCGGCGCCGAGCTGCTCTTCGAGCCTGCGCTCGAGGTCGCCCGAGGCCTCCAGCTCCTCGACGATGTCCGCGCCGCCGATCAGCTCGCCGCCGACGAACACCTGCGGGATCGTCGGCCATCCGGAGAGCACCGAGAGCTCCTGCCGGATCGCCGGGTCGGGGAGAACGTCGACCGTCGTCACCGGCGCACCGGCGCGGCGAAGCGCCTCGAGCGCCCGCAGTGAGTTGCCGCACATCACCATCTGCGGAGTCCCTTTCATGAACAGAGCGACATCCTCGCCCTCGATCACCTGCCTGATGTTTCCGCTCAGATCGCTCATCCGGTCCCCCTCGTCCTGATTCGCAGCTCGTGGATCGTGCCGTCGGCGAGCGGCTCCGCGAGCGCGTCGTACACGAGCCGGTGCTGCTCGACCAGCGGAAGCCCGTCGAAGCGCGGGCTCGTCACGTTCACCTGGAAGTGGTCGCCCGTCCCCGTACGGTCGAGTACGTCGAGCTCACCCGCATCCGGGAACGCCTGCTCGAGAAGCGCGCGCAGGGGATCGGTCGCCACCCCCGCAATCTAGCCGCCCCGCCCCCTGGTCTGTCGGCGCGGCGCGGGAAGCGCCGGGCCCTCCTCGAGGACCGAGCGAAATGCGCCCAGATAGTCCGCGACCATCCGCTCCGGAGAGAAGTGCTCGGCGGCGTAGCTGACGAGCTCCAACGGGTCGAGCCTGTCGGCATCCTCGATCGCCTCCGCCATCAGCCGGTAGTCGTCGACGATCACTCCGCTCCGGCCGTGCTCGATCACCTCCGGCACCGCGCCCCGTCGGGTCGCGATCACGGGCGTTCCGCACGCCATCGACTCGATCATCACCAGGCCGAACGGCTCTTCCCACTCGATCGGAAACAGCGTCGCGCGGGCATCCTGGAGCAGCTCCACCTTCTCCCCGTGGGTGACCTCTCCCATGTACTCGATCTGGTCGGAGAGGTGCGGGGCGACGAACTCTTCGAAGTATTGACGCTCGGGCGGCTCACGGTTCTTGCCGGCGATCTTCAGCGGGAGGCCGGAGGTGACCGCGACGTCGATCGCGCGGTGGCAGCCCTTGTCCGGGCTCATTCGTCCGAGGAAGAGGAGGTAGTCGCCGCGATGCGGCTTGACCGGGTAGAGCGAGAAGTCGAGCGCGTTCGGACAGTTCGCCACCCACGGGAGGTCCGGCCTCGGCTTGCGCTGGTTCATCGAGATCGAGATCAACCCGATCCCGGGGGCAACCTGGGCGATCTGGTCGTAGATCGCGCCGCCCTCGCCGTCGAGCGGGCCGTGAACGGTGTGGAGGATCGGACTGTCGAGGAGCCCGCCGATCGCAGCCGCAGGCAGGCCAGAGTGGTCATTGATCACGTCGAACTCGTCCGCGCGCGCGTAGCACGCGAGGCAGTGCTGCAGCTCGGGCAGCGTCTGCCCGATGCGAGCGCTGGGCGCGGTCTCGAAGACGGAGGCGAGCGCCGCCTTCGTGTGCGAGTCGCCGGAGGCGAAGAGCGTGACGTCGTGGCCTGCGTCGACGAGCCCGTCGGCCAGCAGCCAGACGATCCACTCGATCCCGCCGTACCCCGTCGGCGGAACCGGGAACCAGACCGGGCTGATCAGGCCGATGCGCAGGCGCTCCGAGTTCACGTCACACTCTCGTCACGGGGTCTGACCCCGGGAAGCGGCCACTCGGAGTCGTGCCGCTGGAGCTCGAACGAGCGCTCGAGCTCCGCCCGCACCCGGTCCGGAAACCGGCGCGATGCGAAGACGCGGGGCACTAGTCCGCGAGCAGCCGGTCGTCGGCGGCGACGGAGGCGGTGCCGTTCAGCCGCATCCGCCGGCGGCGCTCGAAGTCGAACAGGAGGCCGACGTGGGGGTTGACGAGCGCATTGCCGGCGGTCAGGTACATCCCGTTTCCGTCGTAGACCGGAAACGCGATCGTCCGCTCGTCGAGCACGCGGACGAAGCCGGGGTCGCCGCCCTTGTACGAGCACTGCGGGCGGCCCTCGCCGTCGGCGGTGGCGATGAAGAACATGTCGCAGCGCTCGATGAAGGCGCGGTCGTCGTCGTCGATCGTCGCGTGGACGATCCGCTCGTCGATCCGGTCGGCCAGCCGCCGGGTGTCGAAGCGGTCCTGCAGCGCGCGGTTTCCCTCGTTGTAGACGGTCATCCCACGAATCCTAGGAGCAGCTCCGACCGGTCGGGGCGAGCGCCACGCCCGAGACGGCGAGCCCGACCTCGCGGAGCGGCCCGGGCACCGGGCCGATGGGCACGCCCGGGATCGTCGCCGAGCGCGGGACGCTCAGGGCAAGATCGGCGTGACCGTCGCGCCGCACACAGGTCTCGGTCACGGCAGTCCCACGGGTTCCCGGGGCGACCGAGCCCGATGCGCCGTCGAGCCGATACGGAACGGGCGCCCGCGCCTCGGGCGGCGCGTCGAGGGAGACGGCCACCCGGACCCGCTGCGAGGCTTCGCCCGGCTCGGCATACACGCGGACGGTGGCGGCATGGCTCGGCCTCGTCCACCCGTCCGGGTCGAGGCCGTCGGTCGCCCAGCGGGCGCGGTACGGTCGTTCGACGGCGAGGAGGACGAGACCCGCGTTGGCGGCCGTCTGCGCCCCGGTGAGCATGAAGCGCGAGTCGCCCTCGGCGGCGAGCACGTACGGCGGCGCGTGCTCCGTGCCCTCGAACCGGCCGTGCTCGGCGTCGAACCGGAGCGCGGTCGTCGGAAACGGCGTATAGGTGAACGGGCCGCCCGGCCCGACGAGCGCGCGCCGGACCGTGTGGTTCCAGAACTCGGCGTCCCACCAGGCGACCGCGCTCTGCGCCCAGTCGCGAGAGACGGGGTACGCGAGCGCGGCGACCGGTCCCGCCGAGACGCGGTCGACCCAGTCCCGGACGCGCGGCTGGCCGGTGACGGCAACGCCGCTGACCGTACGGCTGGTGAGCAGGCGCTCGAACGCGTAGCCGGCGACGCTCGCGCCGAACGCGAAGGTCGCGAGAGCGACTCCGAGCGTCGCAGCGGGCCGCGGAACCCAGGCGAGCGCGATCGAGATCACGCCGAGCAGGATGCCGCACACGGCGACGAAGACGCCGGCCGGCAGGCCTGCAGATTCGTCGTGGATGACGCCGTTCAGAACCGCCTGGGGCGAGTCGACGAGGAGACCCGGGACCGGGACGAAGTCGGCGAGGGCGACCGTCGCGGCGAAGAACACGGTCGCGCCCGCGATCCCGGCCAGCGGCAGACGCTCCTGGCCGAGGCTCGCCGCCGTTGCGAGCAGGAGCAGCGGCGCGAGGTAGAAGAGGTACCGGTCGCGGATCGTGCCGGCGCCGCCGAAGCGGACGTCGTACGAGGCGGTCTCGAGCGCCAGGAGGGGGAGCGACGCGGCCGTGAGCGCGGCCAGGGCCCGCAGGCGGCGGGATCGGCTCGCCAGGCTCGAGTACGCCCAGCCGGCGCCGAGCAGGAAAGGAAGCACGCCCAGACCGACGGCGAGCACGTCCAGGTGGAGTGCGGCCGACTTCCAGACGGTCGACGGGAGGAGCGAGCCCCGGGTCGCCGTCACTCCGTAGTCGCCGAGCAGCCGGTGCGCCTGCCCGAGCGCGCTCAGCGGCACGACGACGGCGATCGCGACCGCGGAGGCGCCGGCCAGGACCGGGTGACGGGCGAAGGCCCTTCGCGGGCCGTCGACGACGAGCGCGGCGAGGAGCAGGACGGCGGCGAGGAACAGAAACTGGGGGCGCGTGAAGAACGCCAGCCCGAGCCCCCCGATCGCGAGCGCATCGCGAGCGGGCGAGGGCTCTGCGAGCGCCGCGTGGCAGGCGAGCACGGCCCAGAGGAAGACGGGGTACGCGGCCGGCTCGGACATCACGAACGCGCTCGACACCGCCCACGGCACCGCGACCACGAGCAGCGAGACGGCGAGCGCGCAGGCGGCCGGCGCCACCCGCCGCCCGAGGATGAAGGCCGGGATCGCGGCGCTCGCGATCAGGACCGCGTTGACCACGTGCGCCGCCTCGAACGCGCCGACCGGGTCGAGCGCCCCGTAGAACGGTGCGAGGAGGAGCGGGTAGACGACCCCGAGGAAGCCGACGTGGTCGCCGTGCAGTACGGGCAGCGGAGACCCGGTGTGCCCTGTGTGGTCGGCGAGCTTCGAGTAGAGGAGCTCGTCGGTCATCACCACCCACTCCTTCACGCGGACGGTGCCGACCGCGAGCAGCGCGGACGAGCCGGCGACGATCGCCGCTACGCCCAGCCAGGGCCGTGCGGGCAACCGCCGCCCCCGGTCGCCCGTCGGGCTCATCGCAGCAGGCTAACGCAGCGTGGCGCGGCTACCCGGCGGAGTACTCGTCTGCGATCGCGAGCACCTCGTCGAGGATCTCGAGGCCCTCGCCGAGCTCGTCGCGGGTGATCGTCAAGGGTGGGACGATCGTGAACACGTTCCAGTGGATGAACGGGAAGAGGCCGCGCTCGAGCGCCGCTTTCATCATCCTCGTGACCGGCTCGAGCGCCTCCCCGCCGCCGTTGAACGGAACGAGCGGCTCTCGCGTCTCGCGGTTGCGGACGAGCTCGAGCCCCCAGAAGAGGCCGAGGCCGCGGATCTCTCCGATCGACGGATGACGCTCGGCGAGCTTCGGAAGCTCTTCCGCGAGGTGGGCTCCCAGCTCGGCGGCGTTCTCGACGATGCCCTCGTCACGGAAGGCCTCGATCGACGCGACGGCGACCGCACAGGCGAGTGGATGCCCCGAGTAGGTGAGCCCGCCGGCGAAGAACCGGTCCTTGATCGCCTCGTAGACGTGGTTGCGGACGGTCATCGCGCCGAGCGGGACGTAGCCGGAGTTGATTCCCTTCGCGGTCGTGATCACGTCGGGGACGACGTCCCAGTGGTCGACGGCGAACCAGCGGCCGGTCCGGCCCCAGCCGGCCATCACCTCGTCGCAGATCAGCAGGATGCCGTGCCGGTCGCAGACCTCGCGGATCGACCGGAGGTAGCCGTCGGGCGGGACGATGATCCCGTTCGTCCCGGTCACGGTCTCGAGGATCACCGCGGCGACGGTGTGCGGCCCCTCGTACATCAGGATCTCCTCGAGGTGCGGCGCGCCGGTGCACACCGGGCAGGGGTCCGGGTGGCCGGCCGGGCAGCGGTAGGTGTACGGGTCGAACATGCGCACGACGCCGGGGATCCCGGGCTCGGCGAACCAGCGTCGCGGGTCGCCCGTGATCGTGATCGCCCCGGCCGTCGCGCCGTGGTAGGAGCGGTACCGTGCGATCACCTTCTCGCGGCCGGTGACCCAGCGGGCGAGCTTGATCGCGTTCTCGTTCGCCTCGGCGCCGCCGTTCGTGAAGAACGTCCGGTTCAGGTCGCCGGGCATCACCTCGGCGATCAGCCGGCCGAGCTCCGACCGCCTGTCGTTCGCCATTCCCGGGGCGATCGTGCAGAGGCGGTCGGCCTGCTCCTTGATCGCCGCGACGAGCTTCGGATGCTGGTGGCCGATCGAGACGTTGACGAGCTGCGAGGCGAAGTCGAGGTAGCGCTTGCCGGTGTAGTCCCAGAAGTAGCGGCCCTCGGCACCTGCGACCGGCAGCGGCTTCAGCGCCGACTGCACCGACCACGAGTGGATCAGGTACCGGCGGTCGTCGGCGACGACCTGCTCGCCCTCGGCCTGCCTCGACTCCGTGACGGCCATCGGGCGAATCCTACGCGCTAGGCTGAGAGCGCCACACGTCGTACCGGTGCCCGGCACTGGTGAGCTAGGAGGGCAGGATGACCGAGACGATCGCAGCGCCGCCGAAGACGAAGCCGATCCACCACTGGATCGGAGGGAAGGCCGTTCCCGGCACCTCGGGGCGGAGCGGACCGGTGTGGAACCCGGCGACGGGCGAGCAGACCGGCGCCGTCGACTTCGCGACCGTCGAGGAGGTCGACGCTGCCGTGAGGACGGCGGCGGAGGCGTTCGCGACCTGGCGGTCGGTCTCGCTCTCACGGCGGGCGGAGCTCTTCTTCCGCATCCGCGAGCTCGTCCACGATCACCGCGCCGACATCGCGCGGTTCCTCACCCTGGAACACGGCAAGGTCACCTCGGACGCGCTCGGCGAGGTCGCCCGCGGCCTCGAGGTGATCGAGTACGCGTGCGGGATCCCGACCCTGCTCAAGGGCGAGTACTCGGAGCAGGCGTCGACCGGGATCGACGTGTACTCGATCCGCCAGCCGCTCGGCGTCGTCGCCGGGATCACGCCGTTCAACTTCCCCGCGATGGTGCCCATGTGGATGTGGGCACCGGCGATCGCCTGCGGGAACACGTTCGTGCTCAAGCCCTCCGAGAAGGACCCTTCCGCGTCGATCTACGTCGCCGAGCTGCTGCAGGAGGCCGGGCTGCCTGACGGCGTCTTCAACGTCGTCCACGGCGACAAGGTCGCGGTCGACGCGCTGCTCGAGCATCCGGGCATCGCCTCGGTCAGCTTCGTCGGCTCGACGCCGATCGCCCGGTACGTCTACGAGACGGGGACGAAGAACGGCAAGCGGATGCAGGCGCTCGGCGGGGCGAAGAACCACATGATCGTCCTCCCCGACGCCGACATCGACATGGCCGCGGATGCCGCCGTCTCGGCCGCCTACGGCTCGGCCGGCGAGCGCTGCATGGCGGTCTCGGTCGTCGTCTGCGTCGGCGACGCCGCCGACCCGCTGATCGGGGCGATCAAGGAGCGCCTGCCGAAGGTGAAGGTCGGCAACGGGCTCGAGCCCGAGAGCGAGATGGGGCCGCTGATCACGCGCGAGCACCGCGACAAGGTCGCCTCCTACCTCGACACGGCGGCCGAGCAGGGAGCGACCGTCGTCGCCGACGGGCGCGAGCTCGAGGTCGGCGGGGACGGGTTCTTCCTCGGCGTCTCGCTGATCGACGGCGTCACGCCCGAGATGGACTGCTACCGCGACGAGATCTTCGGGCCTGTTCTGTCCGTCGTCCGGGCCGGCACCTACGACGAGGCCGTCCGGCTCGTGAACGAGAACCCGTACGGCAACGGGACGGCAATCTTCACCCGGGACGGGGGCGTCGCCCGCCAGTTCCAGTTCGACGCACAGGTCGGGATGGTTGGGGTGAACGTCCCGATTCCCGTCCCCGTCGCCTACTACTCGTTCGGCGGCTGGAAGGCGAGCCTGTTCGGCGACCGGCACATCTACGGGCCCGAGGGCGTCGACTTCTACACGCGCGGCAAGGTGGTCACGTCGAGGTGGCCGGACCCGGCGACGTCCGAGGTCGACCTGGGCTTCCCGCGGACCCGCTGATGAGCACGGGGGAAACAGCCGGTTTCCCCCGTGTACCCCCTTCCCCTGGCCGTTAGCACCCCAGCGACCGCTCGGAGCCGCGCCCGCCGTGTCTGTCGCGGCGACGTCTGAGAATGCGCGTCACGATCTGCGACGTCGGGCCGCGCGACGGGCTCCAGAACGAGCCCGACGTGCTCCCGCCGGCCGCGCGGGCCGAGCTCTGCAACCGGCTCGCCGCGGCGGCAGTGCCTCGAGTCGAGGCAGTCAGCTTCGTGCGCGGCGACCTCGTCCCGCAGATGGAGGGGGCCGAGGAGGTGGTCGCCGCCCTGCACAGGGACAGGCGTCAGCGTGTTCCCACGGTGTATGCCGGGCTCGTCCTGAACGAGCCGGGCTACGACCGGCTCGCCGCGACGGGCCTGGAGGAGGTGCACCTGACGCTGGGCGCGACCGAGACGTTCAACCTGCGGAACGCGAACCAGTCCGTCGAGGAGTCGATCGCCGCCTGCGGGCGCATCATCGAGCGTGCGCACGCCGACGGCCGCCGTGCGACGGTGACGATCAGCGTCGCCTTCGGCTGCCCGTTCGAGGGGTCAGTCGACCCGGGCCGGGTGCTGGCGATCGCCGACCGGCTCGACGCCGCCGACGAGGTCGTCCTGGCGGACACGATCGGGGTGGCGGTGCCGCGGCAGGTGCGTGCACTGGTTGCGGAGACGGCGAGGCTTGGTCGTCCCACCGGCGCGCATCTCCACGACACCCGTGGCACGGCCCCGGCGAGCGCGCTCGCCGCGCTCGAGGCGGGAGCGACGGTGCTGGACGCGTCGGTCGGCGGCCTGGGCGGCTGTCCGTTCGCGCCCCGCTCGACCGGCAATGTCGCCACCGAGGACCTCGTCTACCTCCTACACGGAGAGGGGGTCGAGACGGGGATCGACCTCGATGCTCTGATCGGCGTCGCGCGCTGGACGGAGGGCGTTCTCGGCCGGGAGCTGCCCGGGCGCGTCTACCGGGCCTGATCTGGGCGGAAGCCTCGAGAGTCGTGACCCGGTCGGTCGTGATCGCCCAATCCGGCCATGGCAGGGGTCAGACCCCTGCCATGGCCGGATTGAACATGGGCTCGCATGACGCCGCGGTTGCGCCGAAAGCGACCACGCCCGGAGGGCACATGTCAGGGGT
>JBBRXG010000006.1:0-58479 GCA_038248655.1 Gaiellales bacterium | reverse complement strand
GCCCGACTCGACGAGAGCCCCTACCCGAAAGGCATCAAGATCACCGACGCCGAACTCGCCACCGTCAACCTCACCGGCGACCCCTTCCACCCAGAATGGAACTACACCATCAAACCGCGCAACAAATAATGGGCAGTCCCTAACCGACCGCGCCGGGCCCGATGCGCGGGACGCTCAGGTTTGGCAAGCTCTGCTCCCCCTTGGCCGATACGCTCGACTCTGCTCTGACCGCCCGCCTCCGCGCGGTGCTCGCCAGCGAGAGCGCGACCGAGACCGACCTGCGCGAGCTCATGGCTCAGGGGGACGGTTGGGCGCGGACGCTCCGCGGGCAGATCCTGGCGAGCGAGCGGCGACTACGGCGTCTGAACGCCGATCTGGCGAGCCCGATCGCCGCGATCGCCGAAGAGCTCAGACGGCTCGAGTCGCTGCGGCCGCAGCTCCGGGAGGTGCGGGCTCTCCTGGCCGAGCTCGACGCGCGCGGCCGCGAGCTGCGCACGGCGTGGCTCCTGAGCCAGACTGACGCCCCGCGCCGGCGAAGCTAGCCCGTCCGCAACACGATCCCGCACGGGGCCGGCATCGTTTTCAGGCGAAGCCGTCGAGCGCGGCGTGCACGAGCCCGGGAAGCGTCTCGAGGTTGTACCCGCCCTCCAGCACGGCGCCGACGCGCGGGGCGAGGCCGCGGCAGCGCCGTGCGAGCTCGCGGAAGCCGTGGCCGCTCACCAGCATCGACGCAAGCGGATCGTCGGCGTGCGCGTCGAAGCCGGCAGAGACGAGGAGCAGGTCGGGCTCGAAGCCGCGGACGGCCGGCTCGACGATCTCCTCGAAGGCGAGCAGGTACTCCTCGTTCCCCGACCCGGCCGGAAGCGGCACGTTGACCGTCGTCTCGTTTCCCTCGCCGGGCCTCCCCGTCCCGGGGTAGAACGGCCACTGGTGGATCGAGACGTAGAGGACGCTCGGGTCGTCCCAGAAGATGTCCTGCGTCCCGTTTCCGTGGTGCACGTCCCAGTCGACGATCGCAACCCGGTCGAGCCCCTGCTCGGCCTGCATCGCGCGGGCCGCGATCGCGGCGTTGTTGAACAGGCAGAAGCCCATCGCCCGGTCTGCCGGCGCGTGGTGGCCCGGCGGCCGGACGAGCGCAAAGCCGCCGCCGGCCGCCGCCCGGATCGCGCCTCCGGCGGCGAGGAGCGCCGCCTCGTAGCTCGTCTCCGAGGCCGGGGTGTCGCCGTCGAGCCACTCAGGACCGCTCAGGTCACGGATCCGCCGCACGTGCTCAACCGTGTGACAGCGCTCGATCTGCTCGACGCTCGCCGGAGCCGCCTCGACCCAGGAGCCGAGCGCCTCGAGCAGCACCTCGAGCCGGCGCGGCGACTCGGGGTGATGCTCCGTGGGATGGAGCGTGGCGAGCGACGGGTGGCTGATCACCTTCACCGCGGATCGGCCAGCGCCGCGAGCCGCCCGGCGAGATTGCCGAGGCCCCAGGTGTCGCAGAGGGTGGACGCCCCCGCCCAGTCGGGCGTCTGATCGGGGAGGGAGGGAAGAGGAGCGGAGGCGTCCATCCGGGCAATTCGACGGTAGAGCTCGAGCTCCTCCCTCTGGGCCGAGAATCGGCCCGCGTCGAGCACCCCGCCCAGCGAGCCGTGCTCGGCGAGGAGCGCCGCCGCCGTCTTCGGGCCGACGCCCCTCGCTCCCGGTACCCGGTCCGAGGGGTCGCCGCGCAAGGCGATGAAGTCCGGTACCTGCCGCGGCTCGACGCCGTAGCGCTCGCGAACCTCGGCCGGGCCGATCCGGGCGAGCTCGGAGACGCCCTTGACCGGCTGGAGGACGGTCGTCCGCTCGGTGACGAGCTGGAAGGCGTCCCGGTCGGACGTCGCGACCAGGGTCTCGCCGCCGCGGGCCTCCTCGGCCGCCGCCGTAGCGGCGAGGAAGTCGTCCGCCTCGTAGCCGGGCGCCTTCGCTGCGGCGAAGCCCATCGCCTCGACGAGCTCGGGCAGGAGCTCGAGCTGCTCGACGAGCGCGTCGTCGAACACGCGGCCGCTCTGGTACGACGGAAAGGCGGTGTTTCGGTAGGTGGGGACGCCGAGCGTGTCCCAGCCGACGAGGACCGCACGCGGCTGCTCCGACTGCCAGAGCGCCAGGAGGAAGTTCGCGAACCCGATCAGCGCTCCGGACGGCTTCCCCTGCGAGCTCAGCATCGACTTGGGCAGCGCGTGGTAGGCGCGGTGCGCGAGCGAGTCGCCGTCGATCGCGAGCAGCGGCCGGTTCGTCTTCACAGCGAGTCCCGCAGCTCGTAGATCCGCACCATCAGCCGGTCGGTCGCCTCCTGCTGGGCCTCGCGCGGAGGGAGCGGCCCGAGATCGTCGAGCGGAACCGGCTCGCCGTAGGCGACCTTGAGCCGCGCGAGCCGGCTGAGGCGATCGGTCCCGGCAACGGCCGCGGGGACGAGCGGCACGCCGGCGGTGAGCGCGATTCGCGCCGAGCCGGTCCGCGGCCGGTGCTCGAACCTCTTGCGCAGGCCCTTCGCCCGGCGCGTCCCTTCCGGGAACATCGCGACGATCCCGCCGCCGCGGCAGATCCGCTCCGCCGTCTCGATCGCCTGGGCGTCCGCCTCGCCTCGCCGCACGGGAAAGGCCCCGGCGGCACGAAGGAGCGGGCCGAGCACGGGGTTGAACAGCTCGACCTTGCCCATGAACGAGAGCTGCCGGTGGGGCCACAGCGGCAGCCCGAGCGTCCACGGGCCGAAGCTCGATGTGTGGTTCGCGGCGAGCACGAAGCCGCCCTCCTTCGGCAGGCGCTCGAGCCCGTGCGTCTCGAGCCGGTAGAGCCCGCGCAGGACCGGCCACGAGAGAGTGGCGACGGCGTGGTAGAAGGGCGTGGGCACCGGTCGGGGGAGTATCGAGGATGCAACCGGGGTGTCACGTGGGCGGGTCGCCTGGCTGCGACGTTCGACACCGGCGCTAACGTGTCGCACGCCAATGGCAAAGAAGCTCGTCATCGTCGAGTCGCCCGCGAAGGCGAAGACCGTCGCCGGCTACCTGGGGCCGGACTTCGTCGTCGAGTCCAGCATCGGTCACATCCGTGACCTGCCGGAGCGGGCCTCGGAGATCCCGAAGGCCGAGCGGGAGCGCTTCGGGGCGATGGGGGTCGCGGTCGACGAGGGGTTCGAGCCGTACTACGTCGTCGATCCCGACAAGAAGCGGGTCGTCGCCGGCCTGAAGAAGAAGCTTGCGGGAGCGGACGAGCTCTTGCTCGCGACCGACGAGGACCGTGAGGGCGAGGCGATCGCCTGGCATCTCCTCCAGGAGCTGAAACCGAAGGTGCCGACGCGGCGGATGGTCTTCCACGAGATCACGAAGCAGGCGATCCAGGATGCGCTCGACAACCCGCGTCCCGTCGACGAGCGGCTGGTCGACTCGCAGGAGACCCGGCGGATCCTCGACCGCCTGTACGGGTACGAGGTCTCGCCCGTGCTCTGGAAGAAGGTGATGCCGCGTCTCTCCGCCGGCCGCGTGCAGTCGGTGGCGACACGGCTCGTCGTCGAGCGCGAGCGCGAGCGGATGGTGTTCGTCTCAGCCGCGTACTGGGACCTCGAGGGCCTGTTCGAGCCCGGCGGCTTCGCGGCACGACTCGTCGCCCTCGACGGCAAGCGCGTCGCGCAGGGTCGCGACTTCGGCGCCGACGGCCGGCTGAAGGTGGACGCGCTCGCTCTCACCGAGGACGACGCCCGCGGGCTCGTCAGCCGGCTGAGCGAGGCCGACTTCGCCGTCCGCTCGGTCGACGAGAAGCCGTACACGCGGCGTCCGGCCGCCCCGTTCATGACCTCGACGCTCCAGCAGGAGGCGAGCCGCAAGCTGCGCTTCACCGCCCAGACGACGATGCGCGTGGCCCAGCGCCTCTACGAGCGAGGCTACATCACCTACATGCGCACCGACTCGACCACGCTGTCCGAGACCGCGCTCGACGCGGCGCGCGACCAGGCGCGGCAGCTCTACGGAGCCGACCACGTTCCCGCCTCGCCGCGCCGCTACGACCGCAAGGTCAAGAACGCCCAGGAGGCGCACGAGGCGATCAGGCCGGCCGGCGAGCGGTTCCGCCTTCCCGACGACGTGCGCGGGGAGCTCGACCGCGACGAGCAGGCGCTCTACGAGCTGGTCTGGCGCAGGACGGTCGCCTCCCAGATGGCCGACGCCCGCGGACAGACGGTCTCGCTGCGCCTCGGGGCGCTGTCGTCCGCGGGAGAGGACGCCGAGTTCGGGGTCTCGGGGACCGTGATCACGTTTCGCGGCTTCCTGGCCGCCTACGAGGAGGGCCGTGACGACGAACGCGAGGACCAGGAACGCCGCCTGCCGCCGCTCGGGGCCGGCGAAACGGTCGAGGCGCGCTCGCTCGAGCCGCAGGGACACGACACGTCGCCGCCTGCCCGTTATACCGAGGCGACGCTCGTCAAGGCGCTCGAGGATCGCGGCATCGGCCGTCCGTCCACCTACGCCTCGATTCTCTCGACGATCGTCGACCGGGGCTACGTGGTGAAGAAGGGGACGGCGCTCGTGCCGACCTTCCTCGCCTTCGCCGTCACGCAGCTCCTCGAACAGCACTACGAGCGTCTCGTCGACTACGGGTTCACCGCCAGCATGGAGGACGACCTCGACCGGATCGCCGCCGGCGACGAGGAACGGGTCGCGTGGCTGACGCGCTTCTACCGCGGCCAGAACGGCGAGCCGGGGCTGCACGCGATGGTCACGGAGCAGCTGGACGAGATCGACGCGCGCGCCGTCAACTCGATCGAGATCCCGCGCAGCGACATCGTCGTCCGCGTCGGACGATACGGGCCGTACCTCGAACGCGGAGATGCGCGGAGCTCGCTGGGGGAGGACGTCGTCCCCGACGAGCTCACCGCCGAGCGCGCCGAGGAGCTGCTCGCCCGGCCGAGCGAGCACCGGGTGCTCGGCGACGATCCCGGCAGCGGTCACCCGATCGTCGTCCGCAGCGGCCGGTACGGGCCGTACGTGACCGAGGAGCTTCCGGAAGGGGCCGAGGAGAAGCCGCGCACCGCGTCGCTCTTCAACTCGATGTCGCCCGAGACGATCACGTTCGACCAGGCGATCCGCCTGCTCGGCCTGCCGCGGATCGTCGGCGAGTCCGACGGCGAGCAGGTGCTCGCCCGGAACGGGAGGTACGGCCCCTACATCGAGAAGGGCAAGGAGACGCGCTCGCTCGAGCGCGAGGAGCAGATCTTCGAGATCGGTCTCGACGAGGCGCTCGCCCTCCTCGCAGCCCCCAAGCAGCGTCGCGGGCGCGGCAGCCCGCGGGCGCCGCTCCGCGATCTCGGCGACGACCCCTCGTCCGGGCGTGCAGTCGTGGTCAAGGAAGGCCGATTCGGTCCATACGTCACGGACAACGAGACAAACGCCAGCCTGCGCGGGGGCGACGCGGTCGAGTCGCTCACGCTCGACCGCGCCGTCGAGCTGCTCGCCGAACGGCGCGCCAAGGGGCCGTCCGGGGCGAAACGGCGCCCCCGGGGTCGGAAGTAGTCACCCGCACGTGCTCGCGAACCTGCCAACCTTCGTCGGCGAACCACGTCTGTGCAATCCAACGGAGCTTGCGTCACGGAATACGAAGGCAGCGTTTCGCGTTTGATTCTTCACATTCCTCTCATGAGGAGCGCTTACGCTGGAAGGGCGAGGAGATTCCCGTTAGGGTGAGAAAGTTTGGGGAATCGAAGCCGATGGGACGAGAAAGGACGACGCGAGTCACTTGACGCAAAATCAGTTGCACGAGTTGCTTGAAACCGATCAGGCGCGCCTGCTGATCGAGGGCGCGGAGGAGCGCGGCTTCGTCGAGCCGGCGGAGCTGGAGGCGTTCGCGCTCGAGAACGACCTCGGCGAGGAGGAGGTCGAGCAGTTGGCGCGCGAGCTCGAGACGATCGGGCTCGAGGTCGGCAAGCCGGTCGAGGAGGCCGAGGCGGTCAACGCCGCGGAGGCCGCAGCCGTGAAGGCGTACGAGGCGGAGCCCGTCAGCGGCGCCGCCGACAGCCTGCAGCTCTTCCTCGCCGACGTCGGCCGCCACAAGCTGCTGACCGCCGCCGAGGAGGTCTACCTCGCGAAGGCGATCGAGCGCGGCGACCCGACCGCCAAGCGCCGGATGATCGAGTCGAACCTGCGCCTGGTCGTCTCGATCGCGAAGGGCTACCGCGGGCTGGGCGTGCCGTTCCTGGACCTGATCCAGGAGGGGACGCTCGGGCTCAACCGTGCGGTCGAGAAGTTCGACTGGCGGCGGGGGTACAAGTTCTCGACGTACGCGACCTGGTGGATCCGCCAGTCGGTGCAGCGCGCCGTCGCCAACCACGCGCGCACGATCCGCGTTCCGGTGCACGTCGTCGAGCGCCAGCAGAAGCTCGGCCGCGCTGCGCGCCGGCTCGAGGTCGAGCTCGGCCGCGAGGCGACGAAGCAGGAGCTGGCCGATGCGACCGGCCTTCCGATCCAGCACGTCGACGAGGCGCTCAGCGCCGCCCACGCGTCGGTCTCGCTCAACCAGACCGTCGGCGCCGACGACGAGGGCGAGCTCGGCGACCTGTTCGCCGACCGCGAGGCGGCCGACCCCTTCGACGAGGCCGAGGAGTCGCTTCGCCGCCAGGGCGTCCGCAAGGCGCTGGACGCGCTGCCCGAGCGCGAGCGGCGCATCCTCGAGCTGCGGTTCGGCTTCGAGGGCGAGCCCTGGACGCTCGAGGCGATCGGCCACGAGCTCGACCTGACCCGTGAGCGCGTCCGCCAGCTCGAGGGCCAGGCGCTGGCGCGGCTGGCCGCGCTGCGCGACCTGCAGTCCGTCGCCGCCTGACCTCGCCGAGGTCCGGTTCCGGCTACCCCTGGGCGGCGTTGCAGCGCGGGGAGTTCATCATCGACGCTGCCGAGGCGGCGGGGACGTATCCCAAGCAGGGCACGCGGTGGGTGGTCGCCAACGGCGGGGCCCGGAATGGCAGTGTGCGAGTGCGGCGGCGTCCGACTGGCGGTGGCTACGCTGGTCGCGACGCGCGGGCTTGCTCATGATCCCTGGCCGCGTCGGGCCAGGTGACGGTAGAGCCAGAACTTCACACTGTGGCGACGCGCGCCCGTCTCGGCTTCGGCTTGCTGCGACGCCCGGACCGCGGCGAAGCCGTACTCCCGCATCTGCTGCTCGTAGTCACCGATCGCGCCCCTCAGCGCGGCGGCCGGCGACGTGATCAGCGACCGGCACAACACGCTGGCGTCCTGCAGCGCGGTGTTGGCGCCGGAACCTCGGGCCGGACTCATCGCGTGGATCGCGTCGCCCAGCAGCGTGACGCGCGAGGGCGGCCACCCGTCGATAGGCGTCGAGGTGCGTACGCGTACCAGGAAGGTCTGGTCCGGAGCGGCGCGGGCGACGAGGGCGCGAAGGTCAGGATGCCAGGCCTCGATGATCCGTGCGGCGAGCCGTGCAGTTCGGCGGCGTCCATCACGGACATGCGAGAGTCGCCTTCCGGGAATGCGTCGACCTTGCCGGATATCGCCCACATCAGATAGTCACCGGCCGGGCTGAGACGCGCGTCGGCGTGCTCCGGGCGCTCGCGAAACCGGACCAGCCCGGCCGCCATGCCGAAGTCTCCGCCGACGATCGCGGTGAACCCCTCCTTCATGGGGGCGGGCACGAGCGCCATGACCGACTCGTCCAGCATCGTCTTGCCGTAGATGCAGCGCCCACCTGTGTCGGAGATTTGCGCGTCGGGCAGACGCTGGCGGCGCACCATCGAGTTGACGCCGTCCGCCCCGACCAGGACGTCGGCCGTGACCTGCGTGCCGTCGGCGAAGGTCAGGGCGATCTCGTGGCCGTCCCGGTAGCTGGCGAGTTTCTTGCCGAATTGGAGCCGCTCATCCAGGCCGATCGCCAGGATCTCGCGCAACGTCTGGCGGTTGACCGAGGTGGACAGCGTCGCTGCGGTGACCGGATCACGAGTGGAATCGCTTCTGATCTCGTGCAGGATCCGCAGGCGCTCGCTCATCACGGTAAAGCGGGTGCTGGGTTGGCCGCAGGTGGCCAGAAACAACGCGAACAGCTCAGGCGGCAGACATCGTTGCAACGCGAGTCCGGCACGGGCGTCGATGTGCAGCCGGTAGCCTTGACGGCGCGCGTTCAACGACCCATCGCGCTCGTAGACGGCGACATCCGCCCCGGCGCGCTTCAGACCCTGAGCCAGACATAGTCCACCAAGCCCGGCGCCGACGATCGCGATACGAACTCCGACCAGATCGTCGCGCAGATCTGGCGTAGCGCGCTGTCCACAGGCGCAGCGCGCGGGTCGGCGAGTCAGCCGGTCGATCCGGCGGCGAGGACCGCGTCCCGGACGTAGCGCGCGATCGCTGCCGGCAGGTGCGAGAGCAGCTTCGCCCGCTCGGCCTGCCCCATCCGGCGAGCGAGCGCGCGGCCGAGCGCCTCCCGAGGACAGCCCTCGCTCCGGAAGCCGGCGAGCGTGTCCCGGAACGAGAGAAAGGAGACGTCGGCCGGATACGTCTCTCCGCCGTAGTGGACGAGGATGTGGACGGCGTCGTCGGCGAGCAGGTGCGCGTCGTGCTCGCAGGCGGCGCTCGGCGGGCGAGCCGCGGCCGTCGTCGGCGAGCGCGTCGGGTGAGGTGAGCCTCCGCAGGCAGCCGACGCGGCCGCAGCGGCGATCGCGAGCGTGACGCCGAACACGTGTCCGCCCGAACGCATGCGTAGACGCTATCCAGGGGCCGCCCTCGTCGTCTCATTGAGGGAGGAGGTCGAGAGTGTCATACTCGCGCCTGCTCGAAGCAAAGGACATCCGGGGCCGTTCGCGGCTCCGGATCGAGAACTCGTCACCCGACAGAGGGGGAGCAGATGCGAAGTAGAAGCGTGAGTTGGCGGAAGGCCGCCGCTCTCGCCGTCGTGGGCTCGCTTGCCGCCGCCGCGATCGCCGCGTCGGCCTGGGCTCGGAGCAACCATGCCCATGCGAGCTCGACGCTCGTCGACGGCACCACCGACACCGTCACCAACATCGACCCGGCCGGGAACTACGACTTCGGCACGTTCACGGTCGACATCCTGATCTTCCAGCACCTGCTCGAGCTGAAGCCGGGCGGTGCGATCGTGCCGGGCCTGGCGACGGGCTGCAACGGGAATGGCGCGCTGACCGTGTGGACGTGCACCCTGAAGAAGGGCGTCAAGTTCCAGAACGGAGCCGACTTCACCTCGGCCGACGTCAAGTGGTCGTTCGACCGGGTGCAGAAGATCAAGGATCCGTCCGGGATCTACAGCCTGCTCTCCAACCTGAAGAGCACGACCACCAGCGGCCCGTACAGGGTCGTGTTCCATCTCGCCGCCCCCAACTCGACGTGGCCGCTGATCCTGACCACGGGGGCCGCCTTCATCGTCCCCAAGGACGCGTACCCGGCGGGCAAGATCGTCCCGAGCACCAGCCCGCAGTACGGCACGGGCCCGTACCAGCTGGTCAAGTACACGCCTGGCCAGCAGGCCGTCTTCAAGGCCTACAGCGGCACGCCGGGCCAGAAGGCGAAAACCCAGAACCTGATCATCAACTACTACTCGAAGTCGTCGACGATGAAGCTCGCTCTGCAGCGGAACGACCTCGACATGGCGTTCCGCGAGTTCACGCCGACCGAGTACGCCTCCCTCGGCAAGTCGTCGGGGATCACCGTCTACAAGGGCAACGGCGTCGTGATCCGCTACCTCGTCCTCAGCGTTAAGCGGCCGCCGACCAACAACCTGGCGGTGCGCAAGGCGCTCGCGTACCTGATCCCGCGCCAGACGATCGCCAGCCGTGTGTACCACGGGCTGGTGAAGCCGCTCTACTCGATGGTTCCGGCGGGCCTGCCGGGCCACATCGACGCGTTCAAGAGCCTGTACGGCGCCGCGCCGAGCGTGGCGAAGGCGAAGGCTGTGCTCCAGAAGGCCGGCATGTCGACACCGGTTCCGATCACGATCTGGTGGACGCCGACCCACTACGGGGACGCGTCGGCGGACGAGTACTCGGAGATCCAGCGCGCGCTCAACGGCTCCGGCCTGTTCAAGGTGACGTTGAGGTCGGCCGAGTGGGCGACGTACTCGAAGACGCTCGGCACGCAGTACGGGGTGTTCCAGCTCGGCTGGTTCCCGGACTACCCGGACGCCGAGGACTACCTCCTGCCCTTCTACGGGACGAAGAGCAACTTCACCTCGAATGGCTACTCGAGCGCCAGGATGGACGCCATCCTTTCCAAGGAGAAGGCATCCAAGGGCGGGGCGCGGATCACCCAGATCCGCGCAGCGCAGATGCTGGCGGCGAAGGACGCCTCGATCATCCCGTACTGGCAGGGCGCGATGCTCGCGGTCGCGCACAAGAACGTGCACGGGATCCCGCAGACGCTCGATCCGACCTACATCATGAGGTTCTGGCTTCTGTCAAAGTCGTAGAACCTCTGCGTAACCTCGAATCATCGGGAGGGGTGTCGCCCGCGGCGCCCCTCCCACCGCCGTGAACGGCCCGGGAACCTCACTCAAGCACTACCTGCTCACGCGCCTCGCGCTGATCCTGCCGATGGTGCTGATCCTGCTGACGCTCGTCTTCCTGCTGATGCGGGTCGCCCCGGGCAACCCGGTCTCCGCGTCGCTGGGTGGCCACGTACCGCAGTCGGTGATCGATCAGATCACCCATCAGCTCGGCTTCGACAAGCCGCTCTACGTCCAGTATGGCGACTACCTCTGGGACATCGTGCGCGGCAACTTCGGCACGACCATCTCCGATCGGCGCCCGGTCCAGAGCATCATCCTCCAGAACGGGGCGGCCACGCTCGAGCTCGCGGTCGCGGCGATGCTGATCGCGATCGTCGTCGGGTTCGGCGTCGGCCTCCTCTCCGGCCGGTTCCGCGACTCGCCGATCGACGCGGGCGGGCGCCTGTTCGGGATCGTCGTCTACGCGACCCCGGTGTTCTTCCTCGGTCTGCTCGCGCAACTCCTCTTCGGCTCCGTGCTGCACCTGCTCCCGACCTCCGACCAGGCGAGCCCCCTCACGCAGGCGACGATGAAGACGCACACCAACATCCTCGTCCTCGACGCGATCATCGACCGCAACTGGAGCGGCCTCTGGGACGTGGTCAAGCACCTGATCCTCCCGGCGACGACGCTCGGCCTCGTCTACGGCGGGGTCTTCATCCGCCTCGTGCGGGTGAACGTGATCCGGACCATGAAGGAGGACTACATCGAGGCGGCACGGGCACGCGGCATCAACGAGCGCTCGGTCGTCTACCGGCACGCATTCCGGAACGCGCTCGTGCCGGTGATCACGGTCGTCGGCCTGCAAGTCGCGCTGCTGCTCGGCGGCGCCGTGCTCACCGAGACGACGTTCAACTGGCCGGGACTCGGGCACCAGCTGGTCGTCTACCTCGAGAACCGCGACTACGCGGCCGTCCAGGGCATCGTCGTCGTCTTCGGCCTGGTGGTCGTCGTCGTCAGCGTCCTGATCGACCTCGTGAACGCGTTCGTCGACCCCCGGGTACGGTACTGATGGCGGCCGTCGACCTCCCCGCGCGCGGCTCGGCGCGGCTCTTGCCCGCCCTGCGCCGCTCGCTCGAGCCGATCGCCGAGGCGCGTGGCTTCGCACGGGCAATGCTGTGGACGGGCGCCGGCCTGACCCTCTTCTTCGTCGTGCTCGCGATCTTCGCGCCGCTGATCTCGCCATACGCATTCGACCAGTACAAGGACGGAAGCGGCCGGTTCGCGCAGCTCGCCGCGCCCTCCTCGCACCACCTCTTCGGGACGACCGTGCAGTCCACGGACGTGCTCGCGCGGATCGTCTGGGGCTCGCAGACGGAGCTCGAGGTGGTCGCGCTCGCGCTCCTGTTCTCGCTGACGGTCGGCGTGCCGCTGGGGCTCGTCTCCGGCTACTTCGGCGGGATCGCCGACCGCGCGCTCGTGCTGCTGATGGACGCGATGTTCGCCTTCCCGCCGCTCCTGCTCGCGATCGTGATCGCATTCGTGCTCTCCGCGAGCGTCGCCGCCGGCGTGCTCACCGCCGCGATCGCGATCACGATCGTCTACATCCCGCAGTACTTCCGCGTCGTCCGCAACCACGTGCTCAGCGTGCGGGAGGAGCCCTACGTCGAGGCCGCGCGCGCGCTCGGCGCGAAGCCGTTGACGGTCGTGCGCCGCTACGTGTTCTTCAACGTCGTCCAGAACGTGCCCGTGCTCGCCACCCTGAACGCCGCCGACGCGATCCTCATCCTCACCGCCCTCGGCTTCCTCGGCTACGGCGTCCAGCCGACGCAGGGCGCCGAATGGGGGTACGACATCTCGCGCGCGGTCTCGGACGCCGCCTCCGGGATCTGGTGGACGGGTTTGTTCCCCGGCCTCGCGATCGTCCTGCTCGTCACGGGCCTAACGCTCCTCGGCGAGGGGCTGAACGAGACGATCAACCCCGTGCTGCGCCGCCGGACGACCGCCTCGTTCGAGCTGGGGAGCGCGCATCCGAGCTCCGAGCTGCTCGAGCCATGATTGTCGCTCGCCTTCGGCTCGCTCCCGCGGGGGAAACGGCCGGTTTCCCCCGCGTGCCCCCTTCCCCAACCCTGCTCGCACCTCAGGAGCCGGTGGGGGCCGCGCCCGCCATGTCGGTCGCGGCGGCGGGAAACCGCACGGACGCCGAGGCCAAGGCATGACCGAGGCCGCGGTTCTCTCCGCCCGCAACCTCCGCGTCTACTACGGGACGCTGCGCGGCCCGGTCCGCGCCGTCGACGGCGTCTCGCTCGAGATCGGCGCGGGGGAGGTGCTCGGGCTCGTCGGCGAGTCCGGCTGCGGCAAGTCGACGCTCGGCCGCGGGATCGTCGGCCTGCTGCCGGAGGGGGCCAGGGCCGACGGGGAGGTCCTCTACGGCGGTCGCAACCTGGTCGCGATGTCGCGGAAGGAGCTGCGGCGGCTGCGCGGCCCCGATCTCGGCCTGATCTTCCAGGAGCCGATGACGCGGCTGAACCCGCTGCTCCGCATCGAGGACCACTTCCGCGAGACGTTGAAGCAGCACGAGTCGCGCCTCGACGACCGAGAGATCCGGCGGCGCTCGCTCGAGACCCTCGGCCGGATGGGCATCCCGCCGACGCGCTTCCGTCAGTACCCGCACGAGTTCTACGGCGGGATGCGGCAGCGGATCATGATCGCGCTGGCGCTCGTCCTCCGGCCGAAGCTCCTGGTCGCGGACGAGCCGACGACTGCCCTGGACGTGATCGTCGAGGCCCAGATCCTCCGGATCCTGGCCGACCTCAAGGAGAACTTCGACACCGCGCTCCTCCTGATCACCCACAACCTTGGGATCGTCGCCGAGGCGTGCGACCGGGTGGCGGTGATGTACGCTGGCCGGATCGTCGAGGAGGGGGAGACGCGCGACGTGTTCGCCGATCCGGCGCACCCGTACACGCGCGAGCTGCTGCGCTCGACGATCTCGCTCAAGACGACGGAGCTCCACTCGATCCCCGGCGCGCCTCCGAACCTGATCGACCCGCCGCCCGGCTGCCGTTTCCACCCCCGCTGCCCCGACGCGATGAGCGTCTGCCGGGCCAAGGATCCGATCGAGACGCAGCCGGCCGAAGGCAGGCGGGTGCTTTGCTGGCTGCACGGGCCGGAGCAGGAGATCCCGGCCGGCGGCACGAACGAGCTCGAGCGGGGCGCGATCGCAGTCGCGGAGGAGGCATGACTGTCGCTCGCCTTCGGCTCGCTCTCATGTGGGGAAAGGCCGGTTCCCCACATGGACCCCCCTCCCTGGAGCCTCGCGCACCTCAGAGACCGCCGGTTGCCGCGCCCGCCATGTCGGTCGCGGCGGCGGAAACCCCAAGGACCCGGATCAGGTGATGAGCGCGCAAAAGGGCCTGGAGGTGGCGGAGCAATCAACCGACGACGCCCCGCTCGTCTCCATCCGCGGCCTGAAGACGCACTACTCGATCCGGGGCGGCTTCCTCGACCGTCTGGTCGGCCACGAGGCAGGCCGGGTCAAGGCGGTCGACGGCGTCTCGCTCGACCTCCGCAAGGGCGAGGTACTCGGTCTCGTCGGCGAGTCCGGAAGCGGAAAGACGACCCTCGGGCGGACGTTGCTCGGGCTCGTCCGGGCAACCGAAGGAACCGTGCTCTTCGAGGGGCGCGACATCACGGGCCTGCGGGAGCGGGAGCTGCGCGAGCACAGGCGTCGGATGCAGATCGTCTTCCAGGACCCGCATGCATCGCTGAACCCGGCGATGACGATCGGGCAATCGGTCGGGCACCCGCTCAAGATCCATGGGATCGCGACCGAGCGCGACGCGATCCGCAGACGTGTCGCGGAGGTGATCGAGCGGGTCGGCCTCGCCCCCGCGGAGCAGTTCCTGGACAAGTACCCGTCCGACTTGTCCGGCGGCCAGAAGCAGCGGGCGGTGATCGCCCGGGCGCTCATCCTCAACCCCGTCCTGCTCGTCGCCGACGAGCCCGTGTCGATGCTCGACATGAGCGTCCGGGCGAAGATCCTGCAGTTGATGCTCGACCTGAAGAACGATTTCGATCTCACGTACCTCTACATCACGCACGATCTGGCGACGGCGAAGTTCTTCTGCGATCGGATCGCGATCATGTACCTGGGGCGGATCGTCGAGATCGGCCCCTCGGCGGCGATCTACGAGGACCCGAAGCACCCGTACACGAAGGCGCTGCTGCAGGCGATCCCCGAGCCGGACCCGCGCCGCGCCGTCCCGCGCGACCTGCCCCGGGGGGAGGTCCCGGACGCCGCCAGTCCGCCGCTTGGCTGCTCGTTTCACCCCCGCTGCCCGCGGGCGTTCGAAGTCTGCGGCTGGGAGACGCGCGACCTGCGCGACCTGCTCGAGGCCCGCTGGGCCGAGATGGGGGAGGACGAGTACGAGGCGGAGCAGGCCGCCGTCGGCGATCTCTCGGCGCTGGACGCTCCTGCGACGCACGTCCGGTTGCGGCCGGCCGGTGGGCGAGGACAGGAGGCGCTGGCAGTCCTGGAGCGGCTGCGGGCGGCCGATCCGGCCGAGCCGTTCTGGAAGGGCGTCCGCGCCGTGCAGGCAGGCGAGGACGACGTCGAGATCGAGTGGCTCGAGCCGCTCGAGCCGCGGCTCGTCTCCGCGGGGCACGTGCAGGTCGAGTGCCACCTGTACGACGAGCGAGCGCTCGGCGCCGCAGAGGCCGCCGCCGCAGAGGCGGCGCGCACGTAGAGCTCCGGTGACTCAGTACGGGTTCGCCTCGCCCCGGTACCGCGGCGCCAGCTCATCCGCCCTCGAGCGCGGAAACGTGATCGTCGCCGGATCGCCGTCCGAGACGTACCGGAGCTCCGGGTTCCGCTCGAGGAGGTCGAGCCACATCCCCGCGGTGAAGTCTCGCGTCCCGTTCCAGTGCGGGTTCGTCCGGATCCGCGGGATCGCAGCCGGATCCCACTTCGTCGAGAAGGGCGAGGGGGCGGGCTCGGCTCCGGCGAGGAAGACGCCGGCGAAGCGGTACGACTGCCCGTCCCAGGTTCCCGCGACCGCCAGCGAGGCCTGGTGCGGGAGCGACCCGAGCGGCAGCGCCATCGTCTGCGGGCGGTAACCGGGGAGGAGGTCGGAGAGCACACGGTCGCCGAGGACGAGCTGCCGCTGGACGCCGGCCGGGTCGAGCGTGTTCAGAGGGATGTGGTCCCTCGTGTGGTTTCCGAGCTCGTACCCGTGCTCGACGAGCCAGCCCAGCGTCGCCGCCGGCGTGCGGCCGTCGCCGTCGAACGCGTTTCGCGGCACGTAGAAGGTCGCCGTCGCCGGAAATCCGGGGTGCGACTGGGCGAACGACTGCAGGACGCCGACCGCGCTCGACCGATCCAGGCTGCCGTCGGCGTTGAACCGCACCTGATTGTTCGTCGCGTCGTCGAAGGTGAGGACGACCGGGGACTTGCCCTTCGGCACGTCGAGCGTGCCGGCGACGAGGTCGGACGCGCGCACCGGGTAGAAGCCGTCACGCCAGAGCCGCACGAACTCGGCCCGGAGCTCGGCCGCGGTCATGTCGAACTCGCTTCCGTTCGGCCGGATCTGGTGGTGCATCAGCACCGGCACGAGCCCGAGCTCGTTCGGCTTCGCCGCGTGCGCCGCCCGAGCGGCGGTCGGTCGCGTCGGGTAGGAGGCGCTGCGCGCGTCGGTCGGCAGCGCGGCGGCCGTATAGGTGGCGCCGGCGTTCCAGAGCAGGTACTCGTCGATACCTGCATCCCGCGCGCCCTGGATCTCGGCTCCGACCTGGGCCGGGCCGTAGTCGACACCGAGCGTGAAGTCCTGCAGCCACGGCACGACACGCGCGCCCGTACCCCGAACGTCCTTCTGGAAGTCCTCGAGCGATCGGCGGACGATGTCGTACGGCTGTGCGTTCGGGTTCGCGACGTCGTACTCGCCGGGGGCCCAGTGGGACGGGTAGACCATCGCCGAGATGTAGTCGACATGCTCGGCCATCGCCGGGATGTCCTGGGCGACCTCGGTCGGGCGCGTCGCGGCCACTCCGAAGACCGACGCTCCGAGGAAGACCTCGTACGGCTTCAGCGCAGCGCGGGTCTCGGCCAGGAAGGAGACGATCGACTGCTCCGGCGTTCCCTTCAGGCCGGGGAAGGTCATGGTCGAGAGCGGGCCGTCGGGCAGGCGGACGTAGTCGTAGAGGATCTCGTCGACGCCGGCCTTCGCGGCAGCGACCGCGATGTCGATCTGGTACCGGCGCACGACCGGGTTGGCGAAGTTCGTGAATCCGCCGTAGGTCGAGCCGTAGTAGCCGCCCTCCGGGGTCTGGACCACCTCGTCCCGTCTTCCCGCCTTCCAGGCGGCCTGGGCGAGCGTCGGGTCGTTGAAGCAGACCAGCCGCCCGATCACCCGGATGCCCTTGCCGTGGAGGAATCGGACCGCCTCGGCGAGATCGACGATCGGCTTGACCGCGCCGATCCGGTGCGCGAGCGGAACCGGAGCGTTCCAGCCCACCTTCCCGCCCTCCTCCTTCAGGTCGAGCTCGACCGCGTTGATCCGGCCCTGGTCGATCAGGTCGAGCACGCCGCGCCTGAGCGTCGGGTCGGCCCAGGCGTCGGAGGTGACGTGCACGGCCCGGACCGGGTGGGGAGGAGTCCGGGGCTTCATCGAGATCCACAGCCGCCGGGTGGTCGCGTTGCGCAGCGGATCGGTCGCGACCAGCGTGACGGCGCCCGTCGGACGCTTCGGCCAGGAGATCTGGAACCGTCCGTGCTCGACCAGTACGGGCCTGCCGTCGGCGATCAGGGATGCGCCGGGCTCGACCGTCCCCCGGATGCGGATCGGGCTTCCGGAGGGAATGAGGACGCCGGGCGGATCGAGCCGGATCCGCGGGCCTGTCGTGTCGACCGTGAAGCGCCAGCTCCTCGTCGTGCGCGAGCCGGGAAAGCTGCCGCTCGCGCTCGCCCGCAGGAGGTGGACGCCGTCGGCCAGTCCGGTCCCGTCGAACACGATACGGCCCTTCGAGGCGTACGCGCGGCTCGTCACGTCGACGCCGTCGAGCTTCCAGTGCACCCGGTCGAGGACGTTCTGGCTTCCGCCGACCGAGAACCGCAGCGAGGGGAGGCGAGCGGGGCCGATCCCCGCGCCGGGTGGCGGGCCGTCCGCATCGAGGCTGGGCGCGGTCAGCCTGGCGCCGAGGGCCAGCGTCGCGAAGACGAGTGCGCCCAGCACCGCGGCCGCGATCGTCAGCCGGAACAGCCCGCGCCAGCGCTTCGCGCGGGCGGGCGGACGCCGGCGAGATGTCGCTCGCTCCCGGCGGGGCTCCTCGCGCGCCACCGCGGCGCCGACCGAAACAGGCTCGAGCGGGGGTGACGGCTGCGTTCCCGGCCGGGCGGCGCCGATCCGGTCGATCTCCTCGAGCAGCATGAGGATCGCACGGCCGGCCGCGCGCAGCTCCCCGTTCGAGTCGTCGTGCGCGAGCCGCTCCGCCCAGCGTCGGAGCTCCGAGACCTGCCCTGCGTCCACCGGGAAAGTCTAGGGTCTTGCGGATGCCGGCGGTGCAGCTCTTCGCAACGTGTCTCGGCGACCTCGCGTTCCCGGACGCGGTCGCGGACGCGGAGGCGCTGCTCGGCCTGGCGGGGTTCGACGTCGAGTTTCCCCCGCGTCAGGTGTGCTGCGGGCAGCCTGCCTTCAACGCGGGTCACCACGCGGCCGCGCGGCGGGTGGCGCGCACCTTCGCGAAGGCGTTCTCCCGGCAGGCTCCGATCGTCGCCCCCTCGGGGTCGTGCGCGACGATGGCCTCCCGCTACCTTCCGGAGCTCCTCGGGGTCGAGCCCTACGACGTCTGGGAGCTGTCGGCGTTCCTCGTCCACGCCGGGTACCGCCCGCTGCCGCGGAACGAAGGCCGTCGCGTCGCCTATCACGACTCGTGCCACATGCTCCGCGAGCTGCGCGTCTCCGATCAGCCGCGCCGGCTGCTCGGGGCCTCCGGCGCGGAGCTCGTTCCCTTCGAGCGCCCCGACCTTTGCTGCGGCTTCGGCGGGACGTTCTCGGTGCGGCAGCCCGAGGTCTCGCTCGCCATGGCCGACGACAAGCTCGCCGGTGCGGTCGAGGCCGGAACGATCGTCACCGCCGACCCGGGCTGCCTGATGCATCTGCGGGGGCGAGCCGAGCGTGTCGGAGCGCCCGTCCGGGTCGTCCACCTGGCGACGGCGCTGGCCAGAGGCGTTCGTGGCTGAGCTCGCTCAGCCCGGCCCGCGCTTCCGGGAGATCGCGCGTCTCAAGCTGGCCGACGCACATACGCAGGCGGCGCTCGATACGGCGACGAACCGCCTGCGGACGAACCGCGAGTCGGCCTGGGCCGGGCTGGCCGACGTCGAGGCCCGGCGCGAGCGCGCCCACCGGATCCGGATGGAAGTGATCGACGACCTCGACGGCCACGTCGCGAGATTCACCGCCGCGCTCGAGGCGCGGGGAGGCAATGTCCACTTTGCACGGACGGCGGAGGAGGCGAGCGCCTACGTCGCCGACGTCTGCCGGCGGCGCGGGGCGACGCTGGCGGCGAAGTCGAAGTCGATGGCGACGGAGGAGATCGGGCTGAACCGTGCGCTCGAGGCGATCGGGGTGCAGCCGGTCGAGACCGATCTCGGCGAGTACATCCTCCAGCTCGCCGGCGAGCACCCGGTGCACATCATCGCGCCCGCGATCGAGAAGACCGCCGAGCAGGTGGCCGAGCTCCTGTCCCGGGCGGGAGGCGAGCCCGTGCCGGCCGAGCTGGAGGCGCTGACGCAGGCCGCGCGCAGGCAGCTGCGGGACACGTTCCTGCGGGCGGACATCGGGATCACCGGGGCCAACTTCGGCGTCTCCGAGACGGGATCGATCTGCCTCGTGACGAACGAGGGCAATGGTCGACTCGTCAGCTCGATTCCGAAGGTGCACGTGGCGATCATGGGGATGGAGCGGCTCGTGCCGACCACGGCCGACCTCGCGGTTCTGCTCGAGCTGCTCGCCTCGAGCGGCACCGGTCAGAAGCTCAGCGTCTACACGACGCTCCTGACCGGGCCGCGTCGCCCCGGAGAGGAGGACGGCCCCGAGGAGCTCCACGTTGTCATACTCGACAACGGACGCTCGAACCTGTTGCGCGGGCGATACCGCGAGATGCTCGCGTGCATCCGCTGCGGCGCGTGCCTGAACGTCTGCCCCGTGTATCGCCGGACGGGCGGCGCTGCGTACGGGCCCGTGTACTCCGGCCCGATGGGCGCCGTGCTCGTCCCGCTCCTCGTCGGGCTCGAGCACGCCCCGTCGCTTCCGCACGCGTCGTCGCTCTGCGGAGCGTGCACCGACGCTTGCCCCGTGAAGATCCCGCTGCACGAGCTGCTGCTCGACCTGCGCCGCGACCTCGTCTCGGACGGGGTCGCATCCCGCCTCGAGCGGCTTGCCTTCACGCTCTGGTCGTTCGCGTGGTCGTCTCGACCGGGCTACCGGATCACGACCGCGCTGGCCCGGATCGGCGGGCCGCTCGCAGGCCTCGTCGGCCCGGGTCGCGGCTGGGCCGAGGGGCGGACCCTGCCTCGGCTCGGCCGCCGCTTCCGGGATCGGCGATGAGCCTCGCCGACGAGTTTGCCGCGAATGCCGCGGCGGTCGGGACGCACGTCCACCGCGGCGAGACGCCGGCGATCGAGGGCGCGGAGGTGTCGACCGCTCTGTACGGGCTCGCCGAGACCGGGAGCGTCGTCCTCGCAGCCTCGGCCGAGGAGCCGCGCGCCCGCTCGCTCCTGCCGGCCGTCCACGTGACGCTCCTCCGCGAGGACCGGATCCTGCCGGGGCTCGACGAGCTCTTCGCCGCCCTCGGTGACGACCTGCCGAGCGCGCTCGCGATCGTCACCGGCCCGAGCAGGAGCGCCGACATCGAGCAGAAGCTCGCCGTCGGGGTCCACGGCCCCGGCGAGGTGCACGTCGTCCTCCTGCCGGCGTCCGGGTAGCCAGCGGCCCGCATCCCGGTCTCCGTCGTCCGCGTAACATCGCACCGCAGATACAGACTCGACGCGAAGGAGCTTCCGATGGCCGATCAGAGCCGCACCATCGTCGCCGCCAGCTTTCCGACCCCGGACGGCGGCTCGCGCGCCGGCGGGGCGATCGCGGGCGCGTTTCCCGATCTGGTCGGGAATACCGCCGTCCTGCACGTGCAGGAGGACGGGACGCCGAAGTTCGTCGAGTCGAAGGACTGGGGCGCCGGTCGCGGCGCGCTGCTCGGAGGCGCGCTCGGGATCATCGGCGGCCCGGTCGGGATGCTGGCGGGTGGCGGGATCGGAGCGCTGGCCTCGAAGCTCCGTGACGCCGGGTTCAAGAATGACCAGCTCGAGGAGCTCGGGCGCTCGCTCGGCCCCGGGCACTCGGCCGCAGTCGTCGAGATCGCCGGCAGCGGGGTCGACACGGCGAAGGCGCTCGCGCAGGTGCTCGGCGCGACCAAGATCGTCGTCGAGAGCGTCGACTCGAGCGTGGCGGATCTCTTCGCGGGCGACGCCGCACCGGCGCCGGAGCCCGAGGCCGCGGCCGCTCTCGGGAGCTAGCCCACGGAGGTGGCGCCGGTCTCCGGAGGGCTGCGTTCGCGTTGCATACACTCGCGCCGTGGCCGCGTTCCAGCTCGGGTTCCGGGTCGACCCGAAGACGGGGAAGCCGGGCAGTGATGCGCTAGCCGTCGACTCCGGCGATCTGACCACGCACGGCGTGATCGTCGGGATGACGGGCTCGGGGAAGACCGGCCTCTGCATCGTGCTGATCGAGGAGGCGCTCTCGGCCGGGATCCCGGCGCTCGTGCTCGATCCGAAGGGGGACATGGGCAATCTCCTCCTGACGTTCCCCGACCTGGTGCCGGAGGACTTCCGCCCGTGGGTGAACGAGGACGACGCGAAGAGCGAGAACCTCTCGCTGGACGACTTCGCGGCGAAGACGGCGGCTGCCTGGCGCGAAGGGCTCGAGTCGCAGGGGATCGGCGCGGACCGGATCCGGGCGCTCCGCGAAGCCGCGGACTTCACGATCTACACGCCGGGATCCGAGGCCGGCGTACCGCTGAACGTGATCGGCTCGCTCGCGGCGCCCCCGCTTTCGTGGGAGACCGAGGCGGAGGCGCTCCGCGACGAGATCGAAGGGACCGTGACGAGCCTGCTCGGGCTCGTCGGCATCCAGGCCGACCCGCTCTCGAGCCGGGAGTTCGTGCTCCTGTCGAACCTCGTCGAGAACGCGTGGCGGGCCGGGCAGAGCCTCGACCTCGGCGCGCTGATCGGCCAGGTGCAAACCCCGCCGCTGCGAAAGCTCGGCGTCTTCGACCTCGACGCGTTCTTCCCGCAGAAGGACCGCACCGCGCTCGCGATGAAGCTCAACGCGCTCGTCGCGTCTCCGTCGTTCGCGGCGTGGGGCGAAGGGCAGGCGCTCGATCCCGGAGTGCTGTTGCGGACGACCGAGGGGAAGCCGCGCGCGGCGATCGTCTACCTCGCACATCTCTCCGATGCCGAGCGCCAGTTCGTGGTCACGCTCGTCCTCTCCAAGCTCGTCACCTGGATGCGAGGCCAGACCGGCACGTCGGACCTGCGCACGCTCGTCTACATGGACGAGGTCTTCGGCTTCGTCCCGCCGACGGCCGCGCCCCCGGCGAAGAAGCCGATCCTGACGATCCTCAAGCAAGGTCGCGCGTTCGGCGTCGGGCTCGTGCTGTCGACGCAGAACCCCGTCGACCTCGACTACAAGGCAATGGCGAACGCCGGCACCTGGCTCGTCGGCCGGCTCCAGACCGAGAACGACAAGGCGCGGGTCCTCGAGGGGCTGAAGTCCGCCGTCGGCGACACCGATCTGGGCACGCTCGACAAGGCGATCGGCGGGTTGCAGAAGCGCGAGTTCATGCTCGTGAGCGCGAAGTCGAGCGAGCCCGCGCTGTTCGCGACGCGCTGGGCGATGTCGTACCTGCGCGGACCGCTGACGAAGGACCAGGTGACGACGCTGATGAAGGACGCGCCGCGTCCGGCCCCGGCATCCGAGCCGGTGGCCGCTCCGGCCGCTTCCGATGCGGCCCCGGGCCAGCCGCCCGCCGATGCGGAGTCGACACCGGTCGCCCCGCCGGTCGCAGCCGGCGTTCCGGTCGGCTACCTCGATCCCGGCGCGCCCTGGGCCGCTCAGGTCGGCGCAGCGGCAGGAGGGACACGCCTGCGGGCCTTCCTCGCCGCGCGCGTCGGCGTTCGTTTCGACGACGCCAGGGCCGGGGTGGACGAGCGGCAGGAGTACGAGGCGCTCTATCCGCTCGACGGCGGTCTCGACCTCGACACGCCGACCGTGGTCGACTACGACGACCGAGACTTCGGCGGTGCCGCGCCGAGCGGAGCGACCTACGTCCTGCCCTCGGCACCGGTCGGCGAATCGTCGTTCTTCCGCACCGCCGAGCGTGACCTCGCCCGGCGCCTCGCCGGCACCGAGGTGCTCGAGCTGCAGCGCAACCCGCAGCTCGAGCTGACCTCGCGCCCCGGCGAGACGCCCGAGGAGTTCGCCGGTCGTTGCGACGACGCGGCGCAGGCTGCGGCCGACGCCGAGGCGGCCAAGATCAAGCAGAAGCTCGAGGCGCAGCAGGAGAAGCTGAGACGGGCGCTCGAGCTCGCCCAGCGGCGCCTGGAGGAGCTGAGCACGGATCAGCGTTCCCGTCAGGCGAACGAGCTCGTCGCCGGCGCGGGCGCCGTGCTCGGCGCCCTGCTCGGGGGTCGCCGCAGCGCTCGCTCGATCGCCGGCGCGGTCAGCTCGGTCGCCTCCCGCCGGGGAATGACGGCCCGAACGGCCGAGCGCAAGCAGACGGCCGACGCGAAGGTCGCGCGGGCGCAGGACGACCTGGAGGAGATCGAGCAGCGCATTCTCGACGACGTGCAGGCGATCGACGGCAAGTGGAAGGACGTCGCGGCCGCGATCGAGACGATCTCGATTCGCCCGGAGGCGACCGACGTGAAGGTCGAGCGGCTCGCGCTCGTCTGGGTGCCGACGGCATAGATCGACGTGCCCGGCGCCGCGGGGCGGCGCCGGGCACCTGGCTCACGCCTGCGCGGCCGACTGCTGGAGCTGACCGAACGCCTGGTCGAGCTCTTCCGGGGGCTTCAGCTGGCCCTCCGGACTCGCATGATCGACGACCTTCGGCAGGACCTCGGCGAGCGCCTCGGCCGCCTGGTCGTGCGACACACCGAGCTTCTCGGCGACGGCGGCGACCTCGTCGTGGCCGAGCACCTCCTTCACCTGCTCGCCCGACACCGGCTCGTTCTCGCCGTTCGAGACCCACGAGTCGGCCTGCGAGGTCAGGCCCTTCGCGCGAAACCCGGACAGGAGCTTCTGGAGGCCGCCGCCGGCGAGCATTCCGCCGACGAGGGGAAGAAGCATGGCGAGCATGTTGCCGCCGCCGCCCGGGACGCCGGCTTTCGTCGCACCGCCTCCGCCTCCGAGCCCGGAGAGAACGCTGCCGAGCCCTCCTCCTGCTCCCTTCCCACCCAGTAGATCGCCGAGAACCTTGTCGAGACCGCTGCTCACGATCGCCCCTTACTTTGGCCGCTTCCGAAGAGCTCACCACAGCTCCCTCGGACCGGTGGTCACTGGACGTGGCAAGTCTAGGGGCTACGTCACCGCCTCGGGACGCCGGCTCTCGGGCCGCGTCGCGGCAAACGTCTGCGGTCCGGGCGCTGGAGCGGACACGGCGGCGGGCCCGGCCTCGGCAGCGTCGAACCCCGGCAGGTGGAGCCTGAAGACCGATCCGCGCGGGCGCTGACGGACGTCGCACCATCCGCCGTGCGCCTTCGCGATCGCGTCCACGATCGCGAGGCCGAGCCCCACCCCGCCCTGCGTCCGCCCCCGCGCCGCGTCGGCGCGGGCGAACCGGTCGAAGATCCGCTCGAGGGCATCGGGCGGCACTCCGCAGCCCTCGTCGGCGACCTCGATCACGAGCTCGCCGTCGTGCTCCTTCGCGCCGAGCTCGACCGCGTCCCCCGGAGCCGTGTACTTGACGGCGTTCTCGAGCAGCGCGTCGAGCGCGATTCGCAGCCCGTCCGAGTCGACCCGGAGCGTGCCGGTCACGACCGGTCGGAGACGCCACGCTCGGGGCGCGATCTCCGACCACCGCATGAACACATCCTCGAGGAAGGGCTCGAGCTCGAGATCCTCCTCGACGAGGAAGTCGGGCTGGTCGGCCTTCGCGAGCAGCAGGAGTCGCTCGAGGATCGACTCGATCCGCGCGAGCTCGTCCAGCGCGACGTCGAACTCGCCCTCGGCGTAGCCGTCGAGCCGCTGCAGCACCTCGAGGTGGCCGCGGGCGATCGTCACCGGCGTACGCAGCTCGTGGGAGGCGTCGTGGAGGAAGCGCTCCTGGCGCGCGAGGAGGCTGCCCCGCTCCTCGACCTGGCGCTCGACGACACACATCGCATCCTGGCGGCGGCGCGCATGCCAGACCATTGCGAAGAACATCGCCGACATCAGCGGAACCTCGACCAGCTCGCCCCAGGGCTGCGTTCCGGCGAAGGCGTCGCTCAGGATCTCGGTCCCGGTCACGAGGACGACCGCGAGCAGGAGGACGGCCGTCGCCGCCGATGGCCACACGCGGAAGCCGTAGAGGAGCGTGAGGCTGACCCAGATGAAGTGGAACGGGACCGTCTCCCACCCGGGCCAGCGCCACATCGCGACGAGATTGAGAACCGCGAACCCGCCCCAGGCGAGCTCGATCCATCTATGCCGCAGCAAGGCGATACCCGGCGTGGCGAACGGTCTCGATCGGCGCCTCCGGCCCGAGCTTCTTGCGCAGGCGCCGGATGCACACGTCGACGACGTTCGATCCCGGATCGAAGTGATAGCCCCAGATCTCCGAGAGCAGCCGCTCGCGGCTCACCACCTCTCCCGAGTGCTGGACGAGGTGATGCAGGAGGCGGAACTCGCGGTCGGAGAGGTCGGCGACGTGGTCGCCGATCGTCACCTGCCGCCGCGACAGGTCCAGGGTGACGGCGCCGACCCGGACGATGCTCGCGTGCGTCCGGTCGTGCTGGCGCAGATGGACGCGTACGCGTGCGAGCAACTCGTCGAACGAGAACGGCTTGCTCAGGTAGTCGCTCGCCCCGAGCCCGAAGCCGCGCAGCTTCGTGGGGAGATCCGACCGCGCCGAGACGATCACGACGGGAAGCTCGGGCTGGCGCAGCTGGAGCTCGCGCAGCAGGCTGAGGCCGTCGAGCCCGGGCATGAGCAGGTCGAGGACGACGAGCTGGTAGCGCTCCCCGAGCGCGCGCCGGAGCCCTGCCTGCCCGTCGCCTGCCCCGTCGACCGTGAACCCCTCGGCCTCGAGACCACGCTTGAGGAAGGCGAGGATCCGAGGCTCGTCCTCGACGACCAGAATCCGCATCGCGTGACCGTCCTGACCTTAACGCACGCGCAGGTGACTTGAAAATGACCTGGAAATGACATCTTCGTCATCTGACTAGGATCGGGTCGCGGCCCGTCGTACCTTCCCGGGCGCGATGACCGCTTCCACGACCGAGGCGATCGCCGAGGCGCCGGCGCCGCTGACGGAGCGAGCGACGAGACCGGGCAGCCCGTTCCCGGACGCCGCCGCCCGGCACTGGATCCTCTCGTCGATCATCTGGCTGACCGTCGTCGACCTGTTCGGGCTCGTGCTGGCGACGGAGTTCGTCAGCCCGGAGGCCCTCGGAGGCATCTCCTGGCTGTCGTTCAGCCGCATCCGCCCGTCGCACGTGAACGGCGTCATCCTCGCTTGGCTGTCGATGATGTACTTCGGCGCACTCTTCTACATGCTGCCCCGCCTGTGCGGTACGCGAGGAATGTGGAGCGAGCGGCTCGCCATCTGGTGCGCGTGGGCCTGGAACGCGATGTACCTGGCCGGAATCGTCGGCCTCCTGACCGGGCACAGCCAGGGCCGCGAGTACGGCGAGTTCATCTGGCCGGTCGACATCGCCCTGCTCGTGATCTGGGTCCTGAACATCGTCAACATCCTCGGCACGGTCGCCGTCCGCACGATCCGGCCGATCTACGTCTCGGTCTGGTTCTTCATCGCCAGCCCGCTCTGGTTGGCAGCGGACTACGCGATCGGAAACGTGATCTGGAGACCGGGCCACATCTGGGGCGCGCCCTCGGGAGCCCTCTCCGGGAGCCTCTCCGACGCGATCCTCAACTGGTGGTACGCGCACAACCTCTTCGGTCTGTGGCTGACGCCGATGCTGCTCGCGCTGACCTACTACATCGTCCCACGGGTCACGAACACGCCGCTGTACAGCTACACGCTCTCGCTGATCAGCTTCTGGGGGATGGCGTTCTTCTACACCGGCGTCGGTGACCACCACATCCTGCAGTCGCCGACCCCGGCCTGGATGAAGACGATCGCAACGGTCTCGTCCTGGATGCTGCTGGTTCCGGTCTTCGCCTTCACGATCAACATCCTCGGGACGATGAAGGGCAACTGGGACCGGTTCTTCACGAACTTACCCCTGCGCTTCACCATGACCGCGTTCTTCTTCTACTTCCTGGTCAACATCCAGGGCGCGTTCGAGGCGATCCAGCCGTTCAACAAGCTGACGCACTTCACGAACTTCGTCGTCGCACATGCGCACCTGGCCCTGCTCGGGGCGTTCACGATCCTCGGGATGGGCGTGATCGACTACATGGTCGCCCAGATCTACCGGAAGCCGCTCTGGAGCAGGAGCCTGACGGAGTGGCAGTACTGGCTCGTGGTCGTCGGCTTCACCGGCTTCTTCAGCGTGCTCACGCTGGCAGGCTTCCAGCAGGGCTTCGCGTGGCAGGACGGGATCCCGGAGGTCAACGTGCTCCCGCAGCTGCACGCCTACTACATCGCGCGCGGGATCTTCGGGGCGATGATCGTCGTCTCGGGCATCGTCCAGCTCGTCAACATCGGCCTGACCATCTTCACCAACTCGGCCGAGCGTCGCCGGCGGGAGACCTACAAGGTCGCCGAGGCCGTCGCGCCGCCGGTCGCCGGCTGATGGCGGAGCCCGAGCACCCGGAGCACGACCCGGGGACGCCGCAGCTCCCGCGCGGCTGGATCCGCCACCCGCACGAGCGGATGCTGATCACCCCGCTCGTGGCCGCGATCGGCGGCCTGCTCGCCTTCTTCACCGTGGTCGCGATCGTCGTCTGGCTGCCGGTGCACACGTTCGACCCCCCGGCCTCGGCGGACTGGGCGCCGCTCTCGAAGCAGGCTCTGAAGGGCCGCAACCTGTTCGCCTCGAACGGCTGCTACGTCTGCCACTCGGGGTACTCGCGGCCGCAGGACGTCCGCGAAGCGCTCTACTTCCTGTACCCGAAGGTCTCGCAGCCGGGGGACTTCTACGGCAGCGACCAGTCGCCGAACCTGCTCGGCACCGAGCGCACCGGCCCGGACCTCTCGCAGGAGGCGGGCTGGCATCCGGACGACTGGCAGCTCGCTCACTTCTACGACCCGCGCTTCATGGATCCCCTGTCGCTGATGCCGTCGATGAAGTCGCTGTTCTCCGACAAGCAGGTGACCGATCTCGTCGCGTTCGTCGAGGAGCGGAGCGGCAAGTCCGGTCTGCTCCGCTACGCGGGGCAGCTGTACGCGAAGCACGTCGTGCTCGTGAACCAGGGGTTCCCGCCGCCGTACACGGGGTTCCAGGGCGCCCGCAAGCCGATCGTCGATGAGGACGAAAAGGCCCTGAAGCCTCCGAGCGCCCAGCTCGAGGAGGCGCCGAACCTGTCGCAGATCGACCGAAGCTACTGGCTTGCCGGCGACCCGCTACCCGTCACCGAGCAGAACCTGCTGCGGGGCAAGGAGGTGTTCCTCAACCGGTGTGTCGGCTGCCACGGCCTGAAGGGCGACGGCAAGGGCCCCGGTGCGAACTTCCTCTCGCCGCCGCCCGCGGACTTCACCGACGCAGACGACGCGTGCTGCGGCGGTGACACCGGGCCCGGCGACTTCTACTACCGGATCCTGCGCGGCTGGCCCGGAACCGCGATGGAGAACTTCGGCGACCGGCTCTCCGTCGACGACATCTGGCGTGTCGTGCTCTTCCTGAAGACGATCCCGAACGGCACGCTTGCGCCGAACCGCGTGCCACAGCCAAAGGATTACATCGTCTGGCAGCCCACGAAAGAGCTCAAGGCCTGGATCAAGACGCACCAGCAGCTCGCTGCAAACGCCGACTTCGACAAGAAGCTGGCGGTCGATCCGTACGTTCAGGCGGCGATGCGCGTCTTCCCCGGCCTGGCGCCCGGCGACTCGATCAAGCTGAACGACGGCAAGACTGAGCTCTCGCTCGAGACCGCAGCCGCGGGAATCAAGGCGCTGTACGAGGACATGCTCGACCGCGCGTGGAGCGACGCGCGGGCGCGAGGGGAGAAGCTTCCGCCGGAGGCGCAGAAGGCGATCCCGCCGACCGTTCCGGGGCAGCAGTGATGGCCGCGAAAGATGCTTCGCATCTTCCGCGGGTGAAACCCGTGAGCAGGCTGACCGTCGTGCTCGCTGTCTTGGTGATCACGACGCTCGTGTTTCCTGCCCTTGCCTTCGCGCACGACCAGCCGGAGACGAAGCAGTCTCGCTGGGTGATGGCCGACTGGATGCTCGACACCTTCTTCGTCTTCTCCGGGGTCGCCGTCCTGGCCTTCCTGGTCGCGTGGAAGGCCGGGCACTTCCAGGAGCTCGACCGTCTCGGCTCGATTCCGCTCTACGTGGACGAGGAGGACTACTACACGCCCGAATGGGCGCTCGACGAGGAGGAGTGGGCCGATGGGGATGCCTAGCGGCGAATCGCCCGAGAATGCGCAACGCTACTACCACTACCTCCAGGCCCATCAGGAGACGATGCAGCGCGCCGCGACCTGGCACGTCCGCTGGCTCGATCTCGCCTGGCTCTGGGGCTTCCTGATCGCGCTTGCGGTGATCATGCTGATCTGGGTCTGGCAGTACCGGACGACGCGCCAGAGGATCTACCCCGTCGACACCTTCGGCGGGTACACGACCGAGCTCGCCGGCCCGGCGACCTTGTTCTTCATCTTCTTCACGGTCGCTGTCACCGGATTTGCGGTGGCGCTGATCGTCGGTCACCTGGTGTGGGGGCAGAAGTTCTGATGGCGGTCGAGCAACCGTCGATCGCCGCTCCCTACGTCGCCTGGTCGACGGGCACGTACGCGACCATCCCCGCCGAGCAGTGGGAGTCGGTCTACGGATCGATGCAGGCGCTGAAGGCCCACGTCCAGGAGTACCCCGGCTGTCAGAAGCTGGAGGCGTTCGTCGAGCTGGACGAGAACGGCGACGTCTCACTGCACTGCTACTCGACCTGGGACACGCCCGAGCAGCTCGAGGCGTTCCTCGAACGTGGCTACACCGTGGAGCGCATGCTCGCCGACGTGGCCGGGATCGCGTCCGGGCGAGCGCGGGTGCTGGAGAAGGTGTTCTGATGCCGGACGAGCCTCGCCAGCGACCCGCCCGGCCCCTGCTCGGCTACCGCGACACCGGTGCGGGTATCCGCCACTCCCGCCGTGCGCACGTCCGGGCCTGGATCATCCTCGTCGCGCTCGCCCTCTGCTACCTCGGCTGGACGCTGATCATCTACTTCCTCGAACCCGGCCTCCGCTAGCAGTCGGGACCGGCGTGTACCTCCAGCACCTCTCGTCCCTCCAGTTCCTCACCTACGTCGCGTTCTTCGCAGTCGTCGTCGCGGCGCTGTTCAAGTTCGTGCCGGGCCGCTCACCGTCGGTGCGCGAGTCGCCCTACCCGGACGGGGAGCTCCACGCGCACGACCGGAAGATCGCGAAGTACTTCCTCGGCGGCGCGTTCTTCCTCGTGCTCGGGAGCGTGCACATGGCGCTGAAGAACCTGCCCTGGCCGGCCGAGCACCTCGCGCGCACCGGCTACGCCGGCCACCTCGTGCGCGACCTCTCGAACACGCACGTGATCATCGTCGGCGGCGGCACGCTGATCGCCACCGGCCTCACCTGGTACGTGCTTCCCCGGATCGTCGGTCGACCGCTCGCGAGCGAGGGCCTCGCCCAGGCCGCCTTCTGGTTCACGGCCGTCGGCGTGGCGGTGTTCTACGTCGCGCTCGTCGCGAACGGGGTCGCGATCGGCCGGCTCGTGCAGCACGGCTGGGACTACCAGGTCGCCAAGGAGCACATGGGCAAGTGGTACAAGGTTCCCGTCGGCGTCGGCGCCGGGGTGATGGGCCTCGGCTACTGGTGCTTCGCGGCGAACGTCGGCCTGACCGTCTTCCACGCCCGTCTCGTCCGGGTGCCCAAGCCGCAGTGGCACCTGTGGAAGTTCTTCGTCACGGGGGCGGCGGCGCTCACCGTCGGCACCGTGCAGGGCGTGATCCAGGTTCAGCCCCACAACGCGGACTGGCTGTACAAGACCGGGCACGCAGGCGAGTGGATCGACCCGATCAGCCATGCGCACATCAACCTCGTCACCGGGTTGACGATGCTCGTCGCCGGCATCGCGTTCTTCCTGATCCCCGTGCTCGGGGGCCGCGCACCGTCGCGTGACACGGCGAACGCGGTCTTCTTCGGGCTGCTCGGAGCGTCGCTGACGTTCTACGTGGCCGTGCTCTACCTCGGCTTCCACGAGGGGCACCTCGTCTACTGGCGGGGGTTCACGCCCGAGCAGGCGGAGGAGCAGACGCCGCTTCACCCCTACCTGATCATGGGCGCCGGCATCCTCATGTTCGCGTACTTCTGGTGGCTGCTCGGCCTGATCGTCCGTGCCGCGCGGCCCATGCGCGGCCCGACACGACTGTTCGTGCTCGCCGGCTGCGGCGCGCTCGCGGTCGGGACGCTCCAGGGCCCGATCCAGGCGTTCCCCGCGGTGAACGAGCTGCTCGACCGGGGCGGCGAGGCCGGCGACGTGATCGTCAACCTCCACGCGCAGCTGAACATGATCGCCGGCCTCCTGGCGATCCTGATCGGGCTCGTCCTGGCCGTGCTCGAGCGGCTCGGAGCCAGGACCTTCCCCGGGCGCGCCCGGGTCGCGGTGGTCGGTGTCGCGGCCGGCATGGGCGTCTACTACGCGGCGGGGATCGCGTTCGCCGCCGGCGAGGCGCACGCGATCGTCGGCGGCCGGTCGTTCGCCTCGGCGCTCGCCGCCACCGAGCCCTGGCAGGCGCTCGTTCTCGTTCCAGCCGCCCTGTCCGTGCTGGCCGGCTTCGGCGCCTACGCCGCCGCGGTCTGGCCGATGACCTCTCGTCAGCGCCGAGAAGGGCGCGAGGCGCTCGCGTCCGCGCCGGCGGTCTACACCGGTCGGATCCCGCGCCGCGTGCGCCGGCGCAAGCCCGCCGCTCTCGCCGGGTACGAGCTTCCGCTCGGTCTGCTCGGCTTTCCCGGCGTGGGCTGGCTGTTCGCCGGCTTCCCGTTCACCGCGTCGATCCTGCTCCTGGCCGGTCCCGCGCTGACCTGGGCGATCATCCCGGCTGCGTTCTCTCCGTACGGCCAGGGGCCGCTCCGCGGCATCGGCTGGAAGGTAGAGCTCGTCTGGTTGCCGCTCCAGGCGCTCGTCTCCTCGGCTGCGCTCTACCGGGCACACGCACGCCGTCGGGCGCGGGAGCTCGGCGAGCCGCCCAGGCGGGGCCTCGGCCGGCGAGGGTACCGGGGCCGTGTCAGCGCGGCGGCCGGCGGTCTCGGACTGCTGCGGATCGCCTTGCCGATCGTCGGAGTCGTCGCCGGGGTCGGCTCGAGCTCCGTGCGGTACAGCTACCAGGGGACGCTCACGCCGGAGGTAACCGGACAGTTCCTCTCGACCCCAGGCGGGACGGTCAAGCTCTTCTCGTGGGACGGGCCGCAGCAGCCGTACCCCGGCGATGCATTGCGCCTGCACGGTCGCGACGCGCGCGCGTTCGTCTTCCGGGCCGCTGCCGTCGACGATCCGGGCGCCTACCGGCTCTTCGACCTTCGGCGCGGGGGGAGCGTGAGCCTTGCGGTCCGCAGGTCGTCGCCGACCCAGCTCGAGCTCGTCCCGCAGCGGCCGCTTCCGGTCGGCCGGTACATGCTCGTCTCCACCCACGAAGGCATGTTCGGCGGCAAGGACTTCGCCTACCTGGCCGTCGTCCCGCCGGGTGGGAAGGTGACGCCGATCTCGCCCGACGGTAGGGGATCGGCCCCGGCCGTCGCGAAGGCGGTCCCCCCGGTCGTCGCCGCCCTCGTCGCGCTGCTCTTCGCCCTGCTCCTCAGCCGGTCGTTCCTCGCGAACCCTTCCGGCTCGAAGGCGCTCTGGGCGACGGGGTTCCTGCTCTTCGCTGTCGCGGCTGGAGCAGAGGCGGCGGCGCAGCGGGCGGGCTGGGGTCCCGGGCTGTTCCGCACCTACTACCTCGCCGGCGGCGTGCTCACCGTCGGCTACCTCGGCGCCGGTTCGGCCTGGCTGCATCTGTCCCGGCGCGCCCGCGATCTCGTTCTGGGGGCGATCGGAGCCGCCACCGTCGCCGCCGCGATCACGGTCGCCGTTGCCCCGGTGGACGCGGCTGGGCTAGCCGCCAGCGGATCCGGGCGTCCGCCGGCGAACGGGGTGCTGGGCGGACACGCCTTCCTCTGGGCGGTGACGCTGAACTCGGTCGGAACGCTCTGCCTCGTCGGGGGATCGCTGTACGCGATCGCGCGCCGCCGCCGGATCCGCGCGAATGCCTGGATCGCCTCGGGAGCGATCGTCACCGCGCTCGCGACCGGGATGTCGAGGGCGGGCGACTACTCGCTCGTCTACCTGGGAGAGCTGGTCGGCATCGCGCTGATGTTCACCGGGTTCAAGCTGGTCGGCCAGGCCGCTCGGCGAGCGGCTCCGGCCGGTGCCGAGACACGAGCGCCGAGCCCACCCCTCCTTGCCTCTCGCGGCGCGCCGCACTCCGCATAGGAGCATCCTCTCGGCGGGCGGTGCGTGCACCGTCCGTTAGGGTCAGGCGGTGCTGCCGATCGAGCGTCCAGGGAAGATCGTCTGCGTCGGGCTGAACTACCGCGACCACGCCGAGGAGCAGGGAGCGCCGCTGCCCGAGGCGCCGCTTCTGTTCGCGAAGTGGCAGAACACGCTGATCGGCCACGGAGAGCCGATCGTGATCCCGCCGATCGTGACGAAGTGCGACTACGAGGCGGAGCTCGGCGTCGTCATGGGCCGGACGGTGCGGGACGTCTCCACCGAGAACGCTCTCGAGGCGGTCGCCGGATACATCTGCGTCAACGACGTCTCGGCCCGCGACCTGCAGTTCGCCGACGGGCAGTGGACGCGCGGCAAGTCTCCCGACACCTTCTGCCCGGTCGGGCCGGGGCTCGTCCTCCGCGACGAGATCTCCGATCCGCAGCAGCTGACGATCCGCGCGATCCTGAACGGGACTCCGATGCAGGACTCGACCACCGCGAACATGGTCTTCGGCGTCGCCGAGCTGATCGCGTACATCACCCGAACGATCACGCTCGAGCCGGGCGACCTGATCGCGACGGGCACGCCCGCCGGAGTGGGTGCGTTTCGCGACCCGCCCGTATTCATGCAGCCGGGCGACGAGATCACGATCGAGATCGAAGGGCTCGGCTCGCTGACGAACCCCGTCATCGCCGGGTAGTGCACAGACGGCTGGGGCTCCTGGCGGGGCTGTTCCTCGCAGGGCTCGCGCTGCGGCCTCAGGTCGTCGGGGTCGGCCCGCTGATCCCGTCGATCCAGGACGATCTCGGCATCTCCCATGCCGTTGCCGGCCTGCTCGGGACGATCCCGGTGCTCTGCATGGGCGTCTTCGCCCTGCCGGCGGCGCTCTTGACCAGGCGCTACGGAACCCGCCTGGCGATCGCGTCGTGCCTGACGCTGATCGGAGTCTTCGGGGTCGCCCGTGCGGTCGCGCCGGGTGCGGCGGCGGTGATCGCGCTGACGTTCGGGGTCGGGCTCGGTCTCGGGTTCGCCCAGGCCGTGATGCCGGTCGCGGTGAAGGAGCGCTTCTCCAACCGTCCGGCATTCGCCACCGGCATCTACGTGACCGGGATCAACATCGGCTCGGCGCTCTCCTCCGCGCTCGCCGTTCCGATCGCCGACGCGGCCGGCGGGTGGCGATCCTCGCTGATCGTCTTCTCGGGCGTGACGATCGCGCTCGTCGTCGTCTGGGGCCGCCTGACGAGCGGCGAGCCTCCGCATCGCCGGCCCGACGTGGCGCACGTGCGGCTTCCCTGGCGGAGCCCCCTCGCCTGGGCGCTGGTCGGCATCTTCGGATCGATGGCCTGCCTCTTCTACGGATTGAACAGCTGGCTCCCCGACGCCTACGTCGAGCGGGGCTGGAGCGAGCGGAAGGCGGGCGCGCTGCTCGCCGTTCTCAACATCGCGGCCCTGGTGACCACGCTGATCGTCCCGTACGTCGCCGACCGCCGGGGATCGCGGCGTCTCTACCTGCTCGTCTTCAGCGCCCTGCTCGCCGCCAGCGCCGCGGGCTTCGCCGGCGCGCCCGGCGGCGCCTGGGTCTGGGCGGCGATCGCCGGTCTCTGCACCGGAGCGATGTTCCCGCTCGTGATGACGCTGCCCGTCGACGTCTGCAGCCGCCCGGCCGAGGTCGGTGCGGTGGTCGGAATGATGCTCGGGGCCGGCTACACGATCGGAGCGATCGGCCCGATCGCGCTCGGAGCCGTACGCGATCAGACCGGCTCGTACGCTGCGACGCTCTGGTTGATCGCCGGGGCCGTGGCGATCCTCTTCGCGCTCTGCGCGGCGATGTCGGGCGAGCGCATCGAGCGCGGAGTGACAGCGCGGACGTGAGCCAGCCGCGGGCCCCCCGACTATACGACGGTTCGCAGGAGCTCGACGGTCTCGCGGACGCCCTGCTCGAGCGGGGTGAGCGGCGAGTCGAACCAGGGCTTCGGCAGCTCGTCCGGGAACGGCAGCGGCTCGTCGACGAACGAGATCTCCGCTCCGGGAACCTCGGCCTCGATCGCGGTCACGACGTCGGCGATCGACGTCGCGGGGCCGCCGAGACTGAACGTGCGCGCGCCCCCGGGGTCGCTGCGCGCGGCCCGGACGAACGCGCGGGCGACGTCGGGTGCGTAGTGGAGCTGGGTGCGCCCGCCGAAGGCGATCCGGTAGGGCTCGCCGCGGATCGCGGCGGCGATCGCGAGCGTGGGGCCGGCGGTCAACCCCTGGTCGCGGCCGGGCCCGTAGACGGTGAACGGGCGCAGCCCGATGCTCGCCACCCCGGCGTCGGCGGCGTAGACCTTCGCCGTGCCCTCGTTCGCGACCTTGTAGACGCCGTAGAGCGTGCGCGGGGCGACCTCGCCGCGCTCGTCGAACACGGCGGCGGAGCTGGCATAGGCGACCGTCGTCCCGAGCCGGGCGCGCCTGACCGCCTCGAACAGGTTCACGGTGCCGGTCACGTTCACCCGGGCGCCGAGCACGGGGTCGGCCTTGCAGAACGGGACCTGGAGTGCCGCCAGATGGACGACGTGGGTGACGCCGTGGCGGGCGAGCGCCTGCTCGACGGCGGCGAGGTCGGTCAGATCGCCCTGGACGTGCGTGACGCGGGCGAGCTCCTCCGGCGAGGCGACGAGGCGGAGGCGGCGGTCGTCGGTGCCGAGATCGAACGCGACCACCTCGGCCCCCTCGCGGACGAGAGTGGCGACCGTCCACGCGCCGATGCAGCCGAGCGCGCCCGTGACGAGCCAGGTCTCGCTCATCGGCCCGAGGTTGGCCGATGAGCGGGGAAGGGCCAGGGGGAACGCAGAGGCTCCCCCACGGGAGCGAGCCGAAGGCGTGCGTCGCTCACGCGTCGTGGTAGACCGTGACGACCTCCGTGTAGAAGTCCATCGCCGCGCGGCCCTGCTCGTGCGGCCCGAACCCGGAGGCCTTCGTCCCGCCGAACGGCACGTGGACGTCGGCGCCCGCCGTCTGAGAGTTGACATGGAGAATGCCCGCCTCGAGCTCGTTCACGAACCGTTGCGTCGCCTTCAGGTCGCTCGTGAAGATCGCCGCCGAGAGCCCGAACGCGACCGCGTTGGCGCGCGCGAGCGCCTCGTCGAGCTCGTCGAAGCGATACAGCGAGCTGACCGGGCCGAACACCTCCTCGCAGGACAGGAACGCCTCGTCGCGTACGCCTTCGAACAGCGTCGGTGCGAGCAGGTAGGCGTCGTTGTCGACCCGCTCGCCCCCCGCGAGCACCGTCCCGCCCTCGGCCTTGCCGCGCTCGATCCCGGCGAGCACCTCGTCGAGCTGCTGCTCGTTGACGAGCGGGCCGACCTCCGTCGCCGGGTCGGCCGGATCGCCGACCGCGCCGCGCTCGATGCGTTCGAGCAGGCGCGTGCGGAACTCGTCGTAGACGGAGCGCTGGACGTAGATCCGGCGGGTGGCGGTGCACTTCTGGCCGGCCGACCAGAATGCACCCGCATAGGCCGCCTCGACGGCCCGGTCGAGATCGGCGTCGGCCATCACGATCAGCGGGTTCTGCCCTCCGAGCTCGAGCTGGACCCGCTTGCCGAGCGCGGTCGCCTCGTCCCGGACCTGATGGCCGACCGCAACCGAGCCGGTGAACGAGATCGCACGCACCTGCCTGTGCCTGACGAGCGGCGTGCCGACCTCCGAGCCTCGTCCGATCACGATGTTGAAGACGCCCGGCGGGAGCCTCGCCTCGTCGAAGGCGGCTGCGATGTGGAGCCCGGTCAGCGGCGCCTCCTGGGCGAGCTTCATCACCACGGTGTTGCCGTAGACGAGCGCCGGCGCCGCCTTCCAGAGCGGAATCGCGGCCGGGAAGTTCCAGGGTGTGATCATCGCGACGACGCCGACCGGCCTGCGGGCCGTGTACACGGAGCTCCCGTTCGCGGACTGCTCGAAGAGCTCGCCCTTCGGGCGCCAGGCCTCACCGGCGTAGAACCGGAGGATCGCCGCACCGCGGGCCGCCTCCATCCGGGCTTCACGCAGAGGCTTGCCCATCTCGAGCGTCATGTCCCGGGCCATCTGCTCCACCCGCCGCTCGATCGCGTCCGCAGCGCCCATCAGCACCGCCGCCCTCTGCGACGCCGGCTTTCGAGACCAGTCGCCGAATGCGGCCGCCGCGGCCGAGACGGCGGCGTCCACGTCCTCCTCGCCCGAGGCGGGAAAGTCGCCGATCGGTTCCGACGGGCGCCAGGGGCCGCGCTTCTCGTACGTACGCCCCGACCTCGACGGCTGCCATTCGCCGCCGACGAAGTTGGCGAACGCCGGCCGCGTCGGGGCCTCCAGGACCTCAGACATGGATCTCGCTCCTCCTCGTGGTCAATAGCTCCGCCGCCGTGACGACGGGGTTGCACAGGGTGCCGATACCGGGGACGTGGATCTCGACCACGTGGCCGGGCTCGAGCGTGAAGTCGTCGGGCGGCACGAGGCCGGTGCCGGTGAGCAGTACGCTTCCGGCGGGAACCGGGTTGTCGCGCACGAGCCACTCGACGAGCTCCGGAAACGACCGGCGCATCCGCACCGTCGACGTCTCGCCGGCGAAGAGCTCCGCCCCGGCGCCGTCGGCGATCCGCATCCGGATGTGGAGCGGCGCCTCCCAGTCGTCGGGGACGAGCACGGCGGGCCCGATCGCGCAGGCGCCCGCGAAGACCTTCGCCTGCGGCAGGTAGAGGGGGTTCGCGCCCTCGATCTCCCGGGAGGAGACGTCGTTCCCGATCGTCAGGCCGACCAGGGCGCCCCCGTCGCCCAGGACGACGCCGATCTCCGGCTCGGGCACGTTCCAGGCGGAGTCGGCGCGGACGCCGATCGGCTCCCCGGGCCCGACCGTGCGCCGGCAGGCGGCGTCCTTGAGAAAGAGCTCGGGCCGCTCGGCCTCGTAGACGAGCGTGTACACGTCCTCGACCGAGCTCTCCTCGACCCTGGCGTCGCGACTGCGCTCGTAGGTGACGCCGGCGCACCAGACCTCCGGGGCCTCGACCGGAAGCGCGAGCTCGAACGCCTCCAGCTCGCCGGGCGACTCGACCGTCCCCTCGACGATCCCCTCGGCCGTGTGATAGCGGAAGCGGAGCTGCGGCACTAGTAGACCGCCCGTCCGCCCGAGATGTCGTACGTCGCACCGGTCGAGAACGAGAGCTCGTCGCTGGCGAGGAACGCGATCAGCGCCGCCACCTCGTCGGCCGTTCCCATTCGCCCGAGAGGGATGCGCTCGACCATGTAGTCGACGTGCTGCCGCGAGAGGCCTGCGAGGATCGGCGTCTCGATCACCGCAGGCGCGATCGAGTTGACGAGCACCCCCGAGCCGGCGACGTCCTTGCCGATCGCCTTCGCCAGTGCGATCACCGCCGCCTTGCTGGCCGAGTAGGCCGCCGCCATCGGGTTTCCCTCCTTGCCGGCGATCGAGGCGACGAGGACGATCCGTCCGTAGCCGCGCTCGACCATGCCGGGGAGGACCGCGCGGCACATGTAGAACGAGCCGGTGGCATTGATCGCGAGCACGCGCTGCCACTCCTCGTCGCCGACGTCGACGGTGCGGAGCGACTCGCCCGGAACGCCGGCCGAGTTGACCAGGATGTCGATGCGCTCGAGCCGGCGCTCGACGTCCGCGACCGCGGCGTTCACATCGGCCGAGGAGGCGATGTCGCCCGTGACGGAGACGTAGCCCTCGACCGGCTCCCGGTCGAAGACCGCCACCTCGGCCCCGTCCCCGCGCAGGCGGGCGGCCGCCGCGGCGCCGATCCCGCTCGCGCCGCCGGTGACGAGCGCCGTTCGCCCGCTGAAATCGTAGGAGGCCATCCGCCCTACTCTAAGCTCTGGCCGTGGGTTTCGACCCCGTCTCGGACTATCCACTCGGCGCGCGCAGGCCCGATCTGGTCGTCACGCCCTCGGGGCTCCGTCTCGACGAGCTGTCCCTCGATGCGCTGCGCGCCGGGCGGATCTCGGCGGAGGATCTTCGCGCGACACCCGAGACGCTCGCCCGCCAGTCGGCGGTGGCGCTGGCCGCGGGGCGCACCCAGCTCGCAGACAATCTCGCCCGTGCTGCGGAGCTGGCGAGCATCCCGAGCGAGACGATCCTCGAGATCTACACCGCGCTCAGGCCCCACCGCTCGACGGCGGCGGAGCTCGAGGGCTGGGCGGAACGCCTCGAGGGCGAGCTCGGCGCGCCGCTCTCGGCCGAGTTCGTTCGCGAGGCGCTCGCCGCGTATCGAGCGCGCGGGCTTCTGGACGCCGGTGACCGAGCGGCGGTCTGAGCGCTTCGTCTCGCGTGAGGCCCGGGAGCTTCGCCGTGAGCTCCTGATCTCGCCCTGTCCCGAGCTCGGGCTGGTCGCGATGGACGGGCCGAACGACCCCGAGCCGGGCCTCGAGCTCGACGCCGGCAGCGTCGCAGCGATGGACGGGAGGCGGGCGGAGGACTTCGACGTGATCGATCGTTTCATCGTCCGGTACGGGCTCGACCTCGACGTCGCAGCCGAGGCTGCCGGCCTTTCGGACGACGGGATCGCCCGCATGCTCGTCGACGTCGACGTCTCCAGGGCCGACCTCGTCCGGCTGTCGCGAGGACTGACGCCGGCGCGGCTCGCGCGCGTCGTCTCGCGGCTCGACCCGGTCGAGCTGATGTTCGCGCTCAAGAAGCTCCGGGCGCGGCGGGCCCCGGCCAACCAGGCGCACGTCACGAACCTGAAGGAGAACCCGGCGCTCCTCGCCGCCGACGCCGCCGAGGCCGCCGCGCGCGGATTCGCCGAGCTCGAGACGACGGTCGGTGTCTCCCGCTACGCGCCGCTGAACGCGATCGCGATCCTGGTCGGCTCGCAGACCGGCCGGCCGGGGGTGATGACCCAGTGCGCGGTCGAGGAGCGCCGCAACCTGCAGCTCGCGATCCAGGGGCTCGTCACCTACGCCGAGACGCTCTCCGTCTACGGAACGGAGCCGGTGTTCGTCGACGGCGACGACACGCCGTGGTCGAAGGCCTTCCTCGCCTCGGCGTACGCCTCGCGGGGCGTGAAGGTGCGCTTCACCTCCGGCGGCGGCTCGGAGGCGCTGATGGGGCACGCCCAGGGCTATTCGATGCTCTACCTGGAGGCCCGCTGCCTGGCTGCGATCCGGGCGGCGGGCTCGCAGGGGGTGCAGAACGGATCGATCTCGTGCGTCGCGCTCGTCCTCTCGGTTCCGGGCGGCGCCCGCGAGATCCTCGCCGAGAACGTGCTCGCCGCCTGGCTCGACCTCGAGGTCGCCTCCGGCAACGACGCGATCGCCTCGCACTCCGAGATCAGGAAGACGGCCAAGCTGATGGGCCAGTTCCTGCCGGGCACGGATTTCGTCACCTCCGGATACTCGGTGATGCCGCGTGAGGACAACACCTTCGGCGGCGGCAACTACGACGCCGACGATCTCGAGGAGTGGCTGACCGCGCAGCGCGACTGGCAGGTCGATGCGGGGATCGAGCCGGTCGCCGAGTCGGATGTGCTCCTGGTCCGGGAACGGGCGGCGCGCGCGATCCAGGCCGTGTTCGCCGGTCTCGACTTTCCGGCCGTCGCCGACGAGGAGGTGGAGGCGGCGACCTACGGGTACTCGAGCCGGCACCTGCCCGACCGCGACCGCGCCGCGGACGTCGCCGCCGCCGACCGGGTGCTGGCCGAGGGCATCTCCGCGCTCGACGTCGTCCGGGAGCTCGATACGGCCGGCTTCGCGGAGGTGGCCGAGGCGGTGCTCGGGATGCAGCGGCAGCGCGTCTCGGCGGACTACCTGCAGACCTCCGCGATCATCGAGCCCGACGGGACGGTGCACTCGGCGGTCAGCGATCCGAACCGCTACGAGGGCCCGGGCACTGGCTACCGGCTCGAGGGCGACCGGTGGGAGCTGCTGCAGCAGCTGCCGTATGTGCTGGACCCGCGCGATCAGGTGCCGCCGAACGGAACCGCGCCGCCCGTGCGGGAGACACGTGTTGCCGGAGCAGGCGACGGGGCGAGCGAGGTCGTGATCGCCGTCGGGCCGGCGTTCGGAGAGTCGCTCCGCGAGACGATCAACGGCCTGCCGCACGGTGACGTTCTCCGCGCCGTCGCGGACGGCGTGCGCGAGGCCGGCGGCGCGCCGCGGATCGTCCGCGTCCGCCGCGTCTCCGACGTCGCCTTCATCGCCCACGACGGTGCTCGGCTCTCCGGGTCGGGGATCGCCGTCGGGCTCCAGTCGAAGGGGACGGCGGTGATCCACCGGGCGGACCTCCAGCCGCTCGACAACCTCGAGCTCTTCGGCATGTCACCGCTCTACTCGCTCGAGTCGTACCGCGCGATGGGTCGCAACGCCGGCGCCTACGCGCTCGGCCGGGCCGTCGGCCCGGTGCCGACGGCGCTCGACAACTTCGCGCGCGCGAAGCTGATCGTGCGCACCACCCTTCTCCACGCCCGCGAGACGGCCGACATGGTTCCGGGCGCGGCACCGGTCGAGCTGGAGCTGACCTGAAGCTCTATCTCGCCGGGCCGCTCTTCACCCCGTACGAGCGCGGGTTCATCGACGAATGCGCGGCCCGACTCCGGGCTGCCGGCTTCGACGTGTTCGTCCCGCACGAGCACGAGCTCGCCCTCGACGGGACGGTGACCGCCGGTCGGATCTTCGCGAAGGACTGGGCTGCCCTCTCGGAGGCGAACGCGGTACTCGCCATCCTCGACGGGCCGCTGATCGACGACGGAACCGCCTGCGAGATCGGGATCTTCCACGCGCTGATGAAGAGCGACGACTCCAGGAAGGGCATCGTCGGCCTCGTCACCGACCTGCGCGCCACCCGTGACTCCGAACGGGAGGGCGAGGCGCGCGGGTTGAACCTGTTCGTGGTCGGTTGCATCGAGGCATCCGGCCGGATCTGCACGTCGCTCGAGTCGGCACAGGCCGTGCTCGAGGGCTGGCGGACCTGATCTACGGCCGCTTCCGGGCGGCTGATGATCCGATCAGCTCGCCGCTTGCGCCGCGCGCGCGTACGGTGACGTAGCGGTCTGTGAGGACGTCGAGGGGAATCGCGGTCTCGAACCCGGTCTTCGCGGCGACGGCGACCGTGTCGAGGTGCCGGGGATCGGGGCCGGCGACGACCTGCCAGCGCGTAACGTCGGTGGCACCGTTCCAGCTCACGTAGGCGGTCACGCGGCCGCGCCGGTCCGTGGTCAGCGCGAGGGCGGGAGGGTCCTGCGGACGGCCCTTCCACGGCAGCCGGTAGGCGCGGTAGGAGTCGGCGCCCGCCTTGAAGTGCCCGTCGAAGACGACGTGCCCGTTCCCGTCGAACTCGGTGAAGTACGGGTTCGCGCCCCAGCCGATGAACGCATGGCCGTCCGGCAGGAGCTGGAGGTTGCCCTGACTGCTCGACAACAGCGCGTCGGGGCTGGCGTACGCGTGGACGAGCTCGGCTCGCCGGCGTGCGGTGTCCACGCGCAGGACGAGCCCTCTCGACTCCTTCGCCAGCGGCGGGTCGGCATCGTTGTCGAACAGCGTGATCGTCCCGTCGGGCTGACGGCGCGCGTCGTGCTGCCAGGCGAAGTGCGTCCCCGGGCCCATCGCGAAGTCGCTCTTCTTCCCGCCGAGCCGCCAGATCACGTCGCCCGACGAGCCGTCGATCTCGTAGATCGCGTGGGTATTGCGTGCCGAGATCAAGAGGTTTCCGTCGGTGTCGGGCTCGATCGAGTTGATGTGGAAGTAGTCGTACGGCGCTGCCGCTGCCCCCCGGCGCGCGGGCGGCGGCTTCGAATACGATTCCTCGACCGGCACGTGCTCGATGCTGTGCCACTCGAACAGGACCCGTCCGGTTGCGACGTCGAGCTCCTGGACGAGGCCGTCGAAGAGCTTCCCCTGCCTGGGCCCTCCGACCGCGGACAGGTCGAACGGCATGCGGCGGTAGACGGTGATCAGCGCCGTGCCGCGCGGGGTGAGCAGGAACTCGTGAACGTCCGCTGCGAGGCCGTTGCCTGCCCGGACCCGGGCGACCTCGCGGTACGAGCTGTCGACGATCACGTCGTAGCCGTCGCCGATGCCCTTCACGGCGTGGCCGCGCCACCACGTCAGCACGGGCCGTCCGTGGTACGTCTGCACGCGGAAGTCGGTCACCCCGTGCGTGTCGAGGGGCTTGAACCAGATCAGCTGGCCGGTGTCGTCGAGGATCATCGGCCCGGCCTGGGCGACGTCGTGCTTCGGCGCGATGAAGATGTAGCCCGGCGCCGTCCCGCGCGCCGGTCTCGTGACGGTGATCACCGGCGGGGTCAGGTCCGGTCGCGACCGGAAGTGCTGGTACGAGGCGTCCCGGCTCGGGCTCCCGCACCCCGCCCCGGTGAACACGACCAGCAGGAAGAGCGGGAGCCAGCGGCCCCTCGGGCGGAGTCGACGATTGATCGATAGATCGACCAAGCGTCTAGATCGGACCGCCCGAGTACCGCCAGGGACCGGGCTCGAGCCTGATCCCCCGTTTGCGACAGAACTCGCGTACCGCTTCGAGAACGGGGCCGCCTCCCGTACCGTGGACTCGCCTGCCGATCAGATCGAGCACGACGCAGCCCGGAGGCGCCTCGCCCTTCAGCGCGAGCGTCAGGATCACCGTCTCAGCGTCCGTCTTCGGAGGTTGGAAGTCACCCGTGAGCTCGTCCAGCGCGAGAATCAGCGACCGCCCGCCGTCGGTCCGGACCTCGATCCCGCGTGTCGGGCCGACGTCGGAGGGCGAGACCTGGACGCCCCGCAGCACGAGCAGCTCGTGGAGCTCGTCCACCATCCGGCGCAGGAGTCGGCTCTGCCGCTCGCGCGAGAGCGGGTGGGAGGACGAGCCCGCCGCTCGTGCCGGCACGCCCACCGCCAGCTTGCCAGGGGCGATGTCGGAGACGACGTAGGAGCTCGAGGCGATGATCGCCTCGCGGCCGATCCGGCAGCCGGCGTAGATCACCGAGCCGATGCCGACCTGGGCGCGGTCCTCGAGCACGACGGGCGCGAAGCGGTTCTCGAACCCCTCGAGCACCGAGTGGCCGATGTTGTGGGTGAGGATGATCGAGCGCATGGTCAGGAAGACCTCCCGCCCGACGATCACCGGCCGGCACGGGTTGATGAAGGTCTCGTCACCGACGAAGGCGAGGTCGCCGATCGCGAACGTGCCCCAGGGATCGCGCGCGCCGCCGCCCCCGATCCTGACTCCACGACCGAAGTGGCCGTTCGCGCCGATGTAGGCGCGTCGACAGGTGACCTCGAAGCGCGGCCCGACATGCGTGAGGCTGCCGACCGCGAAGAGCTCCTCGCAGCGGACGAGGCCGTCGTCGCCGATCGCAACGCCGTCCTCGATCACGATCTGCGGAGCGTCGATCAGCGTCCGCTCGCCGAGCCGCACGTTCTCCCCGATGCGTGCCCCGCCCCGGCGGTACGCCTCGCACCGCTCCTCCGGCGAGAGCTCTCGGAGTGCCTCGGGATCCGCACGGAGCGACCTGAGGAACCTCTCGTCGAGCCTGCCGACGCCCTCCTCCAGCGCGAAGCAGTCCGGCAACGTGACGCCCTCGGTCGAGACTCCGGCGAGGCGCGGGTCTTCCGCAGGAAACCGCTCGTCACTCGCATGCGTCCGGGCGACGAGCGCCTCGACGTCCTCCGCCGTGATGAAGCCCTCGCGCTCGATCGAGGCGAGGTCGATGCCGTGCGCCGCCGCCAGCTCGACTGCCTTCCTGGTCGCGTTCGGCCGGGCCGAGCGGTCCCCGGGCGGCGGCGCCGACTCGTCCTCGACCGTGGCGAGCTCGGCGTCGCTCTCGGCCACGAGCGCGATCGTCTTCCCGAGCTCCACCTCCTCTCCTCGCCGTCGGAGGTGCCGGAGCGTGCCGTCTCCGGGCGACTCGATCTCGATCGACGCCTTCGACGTCTCGACGACGCACACGGGCTGGCCCTTGCGGACCTCTTGCCGGTCCGCCACCAACCACTCGACCAGGACGGCGGACTCGCTGTTCGCGTCCTCGCGCGTGACGACGATCTCGAGCAGAGCCGCTCAGCTCCTGATGCTCTCGGGAGCCCTGATCGCGTCGATCACGTCCTCGACGCCGGGGAGCATCGCGTCCTCCAGGGCCCGAGCCGAGGGGATGATCCCGTCGTCCGCAGCGACGCGCTGGACCGGCCGCCGCAGGTCGTCCCAGGCCTGGCTCTGGACCCGCGCGGCGATCTCCGCGCCGACGCCGGCCGTCATCGTCCCCTCCTCGAGGGTGACGAGCCGGCCCGTACGTTCGACCGATTCGAGCACCGGGTCGAGGTCGAGGGGCAGGAGCCGGCCGAGAGCGATCACCTCGGTGAAGATCTCCTCGTCGAGGATCAGGCGGACCGCTGCCTCGAGCGCGATCGGCAGCATCCCGCCGTACGTGACGATCGTGGCCGACGCGCTCGAGAAGTCGTTGCCGGAGAACTGCAGCGCCGGATAGGGCGCGCCCGTCTCGCGGCAGTGGAACTCGCCCACGCGACCCGCGACCGGGCGACGGTTCGGGCGGCCGTACATCAGCTTGTTCTCGATGAAGAAGACCGGGTCGTCGTCGTCGATCGCGGCGTGGAGGAGCGCGCCGAGATCGTGCGACTCGCTTGGCGCGACGACCGAGATCCCCGGTACGCCCAGGAGGAACTTCTCCAGCGACTGGCTGTGGGTCGGGCCGTACCCGCGCCGCCCGCCCATCGGGGTACGCACGACCAGCGGCAGCCGCACCTGGTCGTCGAACATCTCGCGGAACTTCGACATCCCGTTCAGGGTCTGGTCGAAGCCGAGGGCGACGAAGTCGCCGAACATGACCTCGAGGATCGGCCGCCACCCGCGAATCGCCATCCCGGCGGCGATCCCGAACAGCGCCGCCTCGCTGACCGGCGTGGTGATCACCCGGTCCGGCCAGCGCGTGCTCAGCCCCTGCGTCACCTTGAACGCTCCCCCGTACGGGTCGAGCACGTCCTCGCCGAGGAGATACACGTCGTCCCGGCGCTCGAAGGCTTCGATCAGTGCCGCGTTGAGGACGGCCGCACAGCGCGCTTCCACTCTACGATCCGTCCGACCGGGCGGGCGGGGAAGCGTCGGCGGCCGCGATCGCGTCGGCAAGCTGCTGCTCGCAGGCATCCTCGATCGCCTGGCGCTGCGCGTCGTCGAGGCGATCGCCGGCGATCCGGAGCGGGTCGCGTTGCCGCGCCGCCTCGATCTCGGTCACGTCGCGGACGTCGTCGCCCTTGCTGTGCGGGCTGAAGCGATAGGTGTCGAGGACGAGGAAGAAGGGGCGCCGGTGATCCCTCACCTTGCGGACGATCTCGCCGGCGGCGGCGTTGATCTCGACCACGTCGGTCGTGCTCAGCTCGGCCGTCTCGATCCCGAACGCGCTGCCCCGGTCCGCGATGCGGCCGGCGAGCGCGAGGTGGCTCGGGGTCGACTGGGCGTAGAAGTTGTTCTCGACGACGAAGAGGATCGGCAGCTGCCAGAGCGACGCGATGTTGAGGCTCTCGTAGACGACGCCCTGCCCGAGCGTGCCGTCGCCGAGGAACGCGACCGTCACTGCGCCGCTCTGCCGCTGGCGCTCGGCGAGAGCCATCCCGGTCGCGACGGGGATCGTGCTGCCGAGAACGCCGTTCGAGTAGAAGTTGCCGCTGCAGATGTGCTGGCTGCCGCCCTTCCCGCCGCAGGCGCCGTCCTGCTTCCCCATCACCTCGCAGAGGAGGCCCACGGTGTCGTCGGTGAACGCGAGGTAGTGGCCGTGACAGCGGTGGTTGCTGACGATCACGTCGCGGGTGCGCTCGAGGTGGTCGATCACGCCGACGGCGTTGGCTTCCTGGCCGATGTACGTGTGGGTCGTCCCGGAGATCTTCCCTGCAGAGAAGAGCTCGAGGAGCGACTCCTCGAAACGCCGGATCAGGTACATCCGCTCGTACAGCCGCGCGAGCTGGGTAGGAACGGAATGTCCGGCTAGGAGCTGTGCTTCGCCTGCCACGGCCTCGGCATTCGGGTCGAACGTAGGAATGGTCTTACGGATTCATCGGTGACGGCCCGGACACAAGGATAGAAGACGTCGACGGGCTGAGGGTTCCCTACGAATCCGGGCGCACCGGGGGCGCTACAGGTATCCGAGATCGGCCAGCCGTTTCTCGACGAGGGCCTCCTCGTCGCCGCTCAGACTCTTGCGCGACACGCCCTCGAGCTCCGCGAGCAGGCGGCGGCGAAGCTCGGCGGGGACGTCCGTGCGGGGCGCGAGCTCGCGCGGGTCGAGATCGAGCCGGTACGCCTCCTCCGAGCCCGACTCGGGCGCGAGGATCAGCTTCCACGGCGGTAGGCGCAGGGCCAGCTGCGAGAGGGCACCCTTGTCCGTTCCGACGATCAGCGCCGGCCGGTCGTCACGCTCGCGCCCGGCGGCGACCGGGAGCAGCGACCTGCCGTCGAGGCCGTCGAGCGGTGCGCCGCCGAGCTCGAGCAGCGTCGGCATGACGTCCACCAGGCTGACCTGGGAGGGAACCGCGGCCGGCTCGAGCCCCGGGGTGGAGAGGATCAGCGGCACTTCGACCACCTCGTCGTACAGCGCCGCCCCGTGCAGGTGATAGGTGCCCTCGACCTCGCGCTTGTCGGCGAACCGTTCGCCCCAGGACTCTCCGTGATCGCTGAGGAAGACGACCGCGGTCCGGTCGCCCAGGTCGAGGTCGTCGAGCGCCTCGAGGAAGGAGGCGAAGATCGTCTCGGACTCCCGCTCGACGGCCTGCCGGTAGCCCTCGCGGAGCCGTTCGAGCGCAGCGGCGCTGTCGGACTGGATCCCGGCGATGATCTCCGCCTTGGCCGCTGTCCACTCCCGGCGCGAGGAGTGGAGGACGTTGTACGGCATGTGCGTCGCCCAGCTGTGGAACCAGAGGCAGAAGGGCTGCTCGCGGCGCGCGCGGAGCCATTCGACCGCCCCGTCGACGGTCTCGCTGGTTCCGGCGACGTTCGCGTCCTGAAAGCCTCTGAAGAGGTAGCTCTCGTCGAAGACGAAGCTGCCGGTCTCGTAGCCGTTGGCGGCGGCGACGGTGAAGAGCGTCGGCAGCCCGGGGTCGAGCTCCGCGTCCCAGTGCAGGTAGCCGTGGTGGTGCGGGTAGAGGCCGGTGACGAGCGACGCCGTCGACGGGCACGTCCACGGGGCCGCGCTGATCGCGTGGTCGAACCGCACCCCGCCGGCTGCGAAGGCGTCGATCGTCGGCGTGCGGACGCGGCGGGCGCCGTAACAGCCGACGTGGTCGGTTCGGAGCGCGTCGGCGACGTAGACGATCAGGTTCAGCGGGCGGCTCTGTCTCATAGGCGAACCTTTGGCCTGTGGGCGGGGAAGGGCCTGGGGGAACCGGAAGGTTCCCCGAACAGAGTCGGCCGCTGAAAGAAGGGGGCTCGTGGGGGAAACATGGTTTCCGGGGAGACTGTGTCAGGGACAGGCTCAAGCCTGTCCCTGAAGCTCTTGCCCACGAGCCGAAGGCGAGCGACGGTCATGCTGCGAGCTCCGGGGCAAGGCTCCGCCCGCGCATCCCGTCCGGGGGCTCGATACCCAGCAGGTCGAGCACGGTCGGCGCGACGTCGAGCAGATGGGCGTCCAGCCGGCCGCGGGCTCGGACCCCCGCCCCCGCGACGATGAACAGGCCGTCCTGGGCGTGGTTCGCGTCGTCCGGGCCGGTGTCGTTCTCGAATGTGTGCACGCCCTCCTCGCCGCCGATCGTCGCCACCGACCGCCAGAGCAGATCGCCGAAGATCACGATCAGATCGGTGGCGACCCCGTTCACCTGCGGGTAGAGCTCCTCCGGCGTGTACACCCGCGTCGCGAGCGGCCGGCCCTGGTCGTCCGCGATCGCGCCGAGCCGCCGGCCGAGGTCGGCCCTCACGGTCTCGTAGTCCTCCGGCGCGACGACGCCCTCGGGCTCGCGACCCTGCACGTTCAGGAAGATGCGCGCGTAATACCCGCCGTCTCCCCAGGCGACGGTCCTCGACCAGTCGACGCCCACGTCCCGTGGGAGGCAGACCGTCTCCGGCTCACGGAGCGTCGCCAGGAGCCCCTCGCGCCGCAGCCACTCGTTCACCCGGATCCCTCCCTCGAGGCGCTTCGCGCCGTGATCCGAGACGACGAGCACGAGCGTATCGTCGTCGGCGTGTCGCAGCAGGCCCTCGATCAGGCCGTCGACGTAGCGGTAGTAGTCGAGGATCGCCCGCTCGAAGGGGTTGCCGGGAACGTGCTTCCGGTGCTGCGCGTCCATGTACTTCCAGAACCCGTGGTGCATCCGGTCGTGGCCCATCTCGACCATCGCGAACAGCTGCCAGGGCCGTGAGCCGAGCAGGTGGTCGGCGAGCCGGAAGCGGCGGGCGGTCATCTCGTATACTTGCCCGAGCAGATCGTCCTTCTGCTCGGTGCGGAAGTCGGAGCAGTCGAACAGGTACTCGCCGACGACCGTCTCGACCTCGTCCCGGAGTCCGGGCGGGAACGTGTACGTGCTCTCGATCGACGGCGTGAGGAAGCAGCTGACGAGGACGCCTCTCAGCGGCTTCGGCGGATAGGTGCCGGGCACTCCGAGCACGATCGACGAGCCGCCCGCTCGTCCGACCACGTCCCACAGGCGGAGATCCCGGATCGCCGTCGAGTCCGCGATGAACGCACCGTCGTAGGTGTGGTCGCTGCGGTTGCGAAAGCCGTACACGCCGAGATCGCCGGGCGTGCGGCTCGCCATCATGCACGACCAGGCGGGAACGGTGATCGGGGGGACGATCGACGTCAGGCGGCCGTGGACGCCGCGGTCGATCAGACCCGAGAGGGTCGGCAGGTCGCTCCGCCACGCCTCGAGGAGCGACGGCTCCGCGCAGTCCAGCCCGATGATCATCGCCCGCGTCGCCGCCCCCCGCCCCACGGCGTCCATCGTACGGGTCTCCCGGCGGTGCGGAGACGATACGCATATGTGCGTAACGCAGATCTGTATAATCGGGGCGTGAGCACGCTGTCGAATCCGTTCCGCTACGGCGCGGTCGCCCGGGGCGAGTACTTCACCGATCGAGAGCGCGAGCTGAAGACGCTCGCCGCGGACGTCCGCGGCGGCCAGGACGTCGTGATCATCTCTCGCCGGCGGATGGGCAAGACGTCTCTGGTCGAGACGGTGATCGAGCAGCTCCGCGCCGAGCAGGTACTGGTCGCCTACCTCGACCTGTACGCGGCGCCGACGAAGGAGACGCTCGCCGATGACCTCGCCCAGGCGCTCTCGGACGGCCTCTTGTCGCCGATCGAGCGGACGACGGACCGGATCCGCGGCTGGTTCTCACATCTGGCCGTTCAGCCGCGCGTGACGCTCGGCGAGGACGGCAGGCCGCGGTTCGAGTTCCTCGGCTACGAGCGGCGGGAGGACGCAGACACCCTGCTCGACGGGCTGCTCGCGCTGCCCGGGCAGGTCGCCGCCCGCGGCCACCGGGTCTGCATGGTGCTCGACGAGTTCCAGGAGATCGTTCCGATCGACCCCCATCTGCCCGGCCGGGTGCGCGCAGCGTTTCAACGCCAGCCGGAGGTCGCTCACGTCTACCTCGGCTCCAAGCGGCACCTGATGGAGCCGCTCTTCATGGAGCGCGCCGCGCCGTTGTACCGCTCCGCCAAGCCGATGCTGCTCGGCCCGATCGCTCCCGAGCTGTTCATCGGCTTCCTTCGCGAGCGGTTCACCACCGGCGGCGTCGAGATCACCGACGACGGGCTCGAGCGCATCCTCTCGCTGAGCGGCGGGCTTCCCTACGAGACGCAGGAGCTGTGCTCGTACGTCTGGACGGAGGCGAGGCTGAGCGGAGCCGACGTCGACGACGACCTGATCGGCCGGGCGCTGGCGACGCTTGTCGATGCCGAGAGCGCGCGCTATGCCGCGATCTGGGACCGGCTCCCGGGCTCTCAGCGCGCGTTGCTCCTCGCGCTTGCGCGCGAGTCGGGTCGGGTGTACGCGAACGAGTATCGCCGGCGCCACAAGCTCGGCTCTGCCTCGACTGTCCAGCGGGCCCTGGCAGGCCTCGAGAAGCTGGACCTCGTCGACTCGAACGAGGGCGGGGGGCAGTCGCTCGCGGACCTGTTCATGCGCGTCTGGCTCGGCCGGGTCGACTAGTCCGCTACGTGTCCTGGGCGGTCGGCCGGACGAGGATCTCGTTCACGTCGACATGGGGCGGCTGCGAGACCGCGTACATCACGGCGCGGGCGACGTCGTCCGCCTCCAGCATGCCGACCGGGGGCTCGTCGAAGAACGGGGTGTCGACCATTCCGGGCTCGATCAGCGTGACGCGGACGCCCGTGCCGTTCAGCTCCTGTCGCGCCGCCTCGCCCATCGCCGAGATCGCGAACTTCGTGCAGGAGTAGAGCGAGCCGGGCAGCGCCCGGCGACCGGCGAGCGAGCCGGTCAGGAGCAGATGGCCCATCGACTCGACGAGTGCGTCGTAGCACGCGCGGATCGTCAGCGCCGCGCCGTAGACGTTCGTCAGCACCATCTCGCGCCAGAACTGCGGCGTGTCCGACTTGAACCCGCGCTTTCCGCCGAAGCCCGCATTCGCGAACGCGACGTCGAGCCGCCCGTACTCGGCGAGCGTGCGTTCGACCAGCCGCTCCTGGTCGGCCCATTCCGTCACGTCGCAGGTGATCGCGAGGCCGTCGAGCTCCTGCGCGAGCGCCTCGAGCCTGTCCGTCGAGCGGGCGGCGAGGACGACCCGGTAGCCGGCCTCGGCCGCACGCCTCGCCGTCGCCTCGCCGATCCCGCTCGACGCCCCGGTGATCAGGAAGACGCCGGCGGTCTCAGGCACCCGGCTTGCCGGCCTGGCCCCAGTGCTTGGCGGGGATGCCCTGCACGACCACCTGGATGTGGTCGGGCGAGGCGCCGCTCGACTCGGCGAGCGCGCTCGTCAGCGCCTCGATGATCCTCGGCACCGACTCGTCGGTGACACGTGTGTCGTAGAGCTTGACGTCGATCCAGGGCATCGATCGCTCCTCTCTCGTCGGGTTCCGCGCGACTCTAGCTTCCGTTCCGATCGTCCGAGGCGGACATGTCCGGGGTCAGACCCCTGACATGTCCGGAAGGGACGACGTGGCTACCGCTCGACGTGCCGCGCGCCGCCGTCCGGGCCGAGCACGAGGTCGCGACCCCGGTCGGGCACGTGATCGACGGGAACCGGCGCGAGCGCCTCGAAGAACTCGACCCCGGGCTCGGAGACGAGCTCGTGCTCGACGCCGCGGTTGATCACCGCGACGTCCCCGGCGACGAGCGTCTTCGTCTCTCCGGCGACGGTCACGGTCACCTCGCCGTCGAGGATCACCATCACCTGCTCGGCCTCGGGGTGCGAGTGGAGCGACACCCGCTTGCCGGGGTCGTAGGTGACCCGGCAGAGGAGAACTTGCTCGCCGCCGATCGCCCGGAGCCGCACTCCGTCGAACAGCTCGTGCGGCTCGACGCCGTTCCAGGTGCGGAAAGGCGAGGTCATCTCTGCCGGCGCCGCCGGTCGAGGCCCGGCGCCGCGGCCGGAGAACCGTTCATTCTACGCACCGACGGGGAAGCGGAACCGCGAATCCTCGTGGGCGACGGTGTTCACGGACATCTCCTCGTCGAAGACCAGCCACTTGCCCTCTCGCCGCGGGCCCTTCTCCTTCTCGGCCAGCGCGCGCAGGACACGCTCGGGGGTGATCGGCAGCTCCGTCACCCAGACCCCGACCGCGTCGTAGACGGCGGCGGCGATCGCCGGCGGCTGCGGGTTGTTCGCCATCTCGCTGATCCCCTTGGCGCCGTACGGGCCGTCGGCGGAGGGGTTCTCGATGATGATCGTGTCCACCTTCGGCAGGCCCTTGATTCCCGGCACGTGGTACGAGCCGAACTCGCTGCCGCGGTGCTCGACGCTCGGGTAGTAGGGGTAGCACTCCTCCAGCACCGCGAGCCCGAGGCCCATCAGCGCCCCGCCCTGGATCTGGCCCTCGACCAGGGTCGGGTTGATCGCCCGGCCGACGTCGAAGCACTGCCAGAGATGCTCGACGCGGATCTCCCCGGTCTCGTCGTCGACCTCGACCTCGGCCGCACAGGCAGCGTACGAGATCGCGGCATGCGGCGGGCTGTCGACGCGGCCGGTCTCGGGGTCGACGATCGCCGCGAACGGGTTCAGCTGCGCACCCGTGCCGGTGATCAGCTCTCCGTACGTCCAGGTCGCGGCCGCAGCGACGTCGGGGACGCCGATCTTCTTCTGCGGCGAGCCCTTCGCGAGCACCTCGCCGTCGACGATCTCGAGGTCTTCCGGGGCGATCTCCAGCTCCTTGCCGGCGATCTCGAGCAGCTTCTCCTTCGCGTTCGCAGCCGCCTTCAGCACCGCGTTGCCGGCGACGAACGTCGCCCGCGAGGCGAACGTACCGGTGCAGAGGGGCGACGAGTCGGTGTTCGAGTTGTCGTACGTGATCCACTCGTAGGGAACGCCGAGCGTCTCGGCGACGATCTGGCTCTGGATCGTCTTCGAGCCGTTGCCGATGTCCGACGTGCCGGAGAAGACGTCGACCCGCCCGTCCGGCTTGATCTTAATCCACGCCTGCGACGGGTCGCCGTTCTGGTTCATCCCGGTCGGATACTCGATCGCCGAGATCCCGCGGCCGCTGTGCTTCGCCACTAGTGATCCGCCTTTCCGGCCTGGCCGACGAGGTGCTCGGGCAGGAGCTCTCCTTCTCTTGCCTCCCCCGTCATCGTCCGGTAGTCGCCCGGCAGCTCGTGCCCGACCGCGTCGGCGATCGCGAGGATCGTCGGGACGGTCGACGGATCGGTGTACGCGATCCCGTTCGGCGAGGTGTCGCCGATCCGGTTCGCGTTCTTGAGCCGGAGCTCGAACGGGTCGATCCCGAGTGCGTCGGCGATCCGGCTCACGTGCAGCTCGGTCGCGAACGAGATCGAGGTGACGCCGAAGCCGCGCATCGCCGTCGTCGGCACCCGGTTGGTGAAGACGACATAGCCGTCGAAGTGCAGGTTCGGGATCGTGTACGCGCCGGTGTGGTGGAAGCTGTGCTTGGTCAGGCCGTAGGGCGAGAAGCGGGCGTAGGCGCCGGAGTCGTGCAGCGTCAGCATCCTGCGGCCGAGGATCCAGCCCTCCTTCGTCACCGCGTCGGCGATCTCCATGTGCCAGGGCGCGCGCGTCGACGAGCAGAGGAACTCCTCCTCCCGCGTCCAGCGCCACTTGACCGGCCGGCCCGACTTGATCGCGGCGAGCGCGGAGATCGTCTCGGTCGCCGTGTCCACCTTGCCGCCGAAGCCCCCGCCGACCGTCCCGCCGACGACCTTGAGCTTGTTCAGCGGCCACTCGAGGTGCGCGGCGACGACGCCCATCGAGAAGTAGAGCGCCTGCGTGCACGAGTAGATCGTCAGGCGGCCGCTCGGCTCGGGGACGACCAGAGCGGTCTGCGGCTCCATCGGCACGTGCTCGATCGCGGCGGGGCGGTAGACGCCCGAGACGATCGTGTCCGCCTGGTCGAACGCCCGGTCGATGTCGCCCTTCCGGATCTGGCGAACGTCCATCTCGTTCTCGAAGTGCGGGTACCAGTTGCCCCAGTGGTGCACCTGCGGAGCATCCGGGTCGGCCGCGCTGCGAATGTCGAACAGCGCCGGCCGCTCGTCGAAGTCGACCTCGATCGCCTCGACCGCCTCCCGCGCCGCCTCCTCGTCCTCTGCTGCGACGAGCGCGATCGGCTGTCCCCTGTAGCGGACCTCGTCCTTCGCGAGCAGCGGCTCGTCGCCCGGGATCCCGAGCGCCTCGAGATGTCCGTATACGAGCCGCGGCACGTCCCGCCACGTGACCACCGCCCGCACACCCTTGACCGCCTCGGCCTTCTTCGTGTCGAGCCCGGTGATCGCCGCGTGGTCCACGGGCGAGCGAAGCGCCTTCGCCCAGAGCATGTTCGGAACGCGGACGTCGTCGACGTACTGCGTGCGTCCGGTGACGTGCGCGACGCCGTCGTAGCGCGGAAGCCGGGCGCCGACCGCCTTCATGCCGGGCTCCCGGGGACGAGGATCTCGGGCTCGCCCTCGTCGGGCTCCGGCAGCACGCGCCTGTCTCCCACCTCTCCTCGGACGGCAGCCTCGACCGCTTCCAGGATCTTGACGTACCCGGTGCACCGGCAGGCGTGGCCGGACAGCGCCTCCTCGATCTCGGCCCGGCCCGCACCAGGCGTGCGCTCGATCAGCGCGTGGGTGGCGAGCAGGAAGCCGGGCGTGCAGAAGCCGCACTGCGAGCCGTAGTGCTCGTGGAACGCGGCCTGGACCGGTGCGAGCCGCTCGGCCGTGCCGAGCCCCTCGACCGTCGTGATCGCCGCGCCGTCGACCGCCGCCGCCGGGAGGAGGCACGACCGCCTGGGCTCGCCGTCGACCAGGACGGTGCAGGCGCCGCAGCCGCCCTGCTGGCAGCCCGCCTTCGGGCTCGTGATCCCGAGCTCTTCGCGGAGCACGTAGAGCAGCGGCCGGAGCCCCCGCCCGTCGAGCTCGTGCTCGAGGCCGTTGACGGTCAGGCTAGCCATTCCCCGCTCCGTCGAGGCCGGCCAGGGCTCGCTCGACCAGTGTGGGGAGCAGCCGCTCGCGGTACCAGGCCGAGGCGAGCGCATCGTCTCCGAGCATGTGCCCGACGTCGTCGAGCACACGCTGTGCCGCTGCGGCCGGTTCTGCACCGCCTGCAAGCGCGTCCTCGACCGACGGCGATCGCAGCCCTCGCGGCCCCGCTCCCGTCACAGCGACGCGAACCACGTCCGCGGTTCGCGTCGCGCAGACTGCGAGGATCGTGTAGTGGTGCGAGTGCGGGCGCCGGGCGGCCGCGTACCCGGTCTGCCTGGGCGCGTCGTCGTACGAGACGTCGAGTGCGAGGCGACCCGCACCGTTCGCCAGGTAGTCCTCGACGGGCTCGCTCCGCTCGCCGCCCGCACCACACGATCGCACGGTCGCTCCCAGCGCGATCAGCGGCGCCTGGAGATCGCCGCGCGGTGCCTCCGCGGACGCTTCGGCGCACAGGTTGCCGCCGACCGTCGCCTGGCCGCGGATCTCGGGGTCGGCGACGTGGCGCGCGGCGGTCGCGAGCGGCTCGTCGGCGTCCCCGAGCGCCGAGACCGGCGTCGCGGCGCCGATGGTCACCCGGCCGCCCTCGCGGGCCACTCCGTCGAGCCCGGCGCGTGAGAGCAAGAGCGCTCGGCTCGGCCGGAGCCGGCCGGCGACGAGCTCGGGCATGACGATCGTGCCGCCGCCGACGACGATCATGTCCTCGCCGTCGCCGAAGGCGGCAACCGCCTCGTCGGGCGAGGTCGGGACGACCACGGTCACATCGGAGAGACCCACCGCATCCGATTCTCCCGGCGTGGCCGTCGCGGTGTCAAACGCGCACCGTTCGCCGCTCGCGCGTGTCCGGCTACTGCCCCGAGACGTGGATCGGCTCGATCAGGTAGGTGATCCGCCGCTCGCCCTCCTGGCGGAAGGGGTACACGTCCTGATCGAGGTACTTCTTGGCGAGCGAGTCGATGTCCGCCTCGGCCCGGTCGCCGGTGTAGCTGTCCAAGACCCGGCCCTGGATCGAGATCATCCGGTACGGGCTCTCCGGGTCGTACCAGGCCAGGGCGACGTTCGGGTTCCGCTCCAGGTTCCGCGGCTTCTTCCGGCCGAGGGCGGTGTTGAAGATGATCTGGCCGTCATGCGTGCTCGCCCAGACGATCGAGTTCTGCGGCGTGCCGTCGGGATTGATGGTCGCGAGAGCCCAGAAGTTCCTCCCCTCGAGCGCCTTCCGGGCGGCGTCGGTCAACTCTGGCATCGCTGGCTCCTTCGGTTCGGGTTCGCGGACATCCTTTCCCAACGGGCCCGGCGGTATTCCTGTTCCCCGAGCCGGCTAGACGGCGGCGACGGGCGTCGCGATCTCGGCGGCGAACTCGGCGACGTCGAACTCCGGTCCCGGTACGTCCTGCTTCAGGCGGGCGACGACGCGTCCGCCGTCCACCCGGGCGGCGGGGAAGTCGTGCAGCGGGAGGACGAAGTCGTGGTTGAGCGCCTTCTTGATCGCCGCCTTCTCGGCTCGCTTCGTGAGCGAGTGGTTGCCCGTCGTCTGCGGCTCGTGCGCGAGCACCTGGTGCCAAGGCTCGACGACCTGGTTCTGGATGTCGTAGATCACGTCGCCGCAGATGCACGCGACGCCCTCGGCGGTCTCGACGAGGACGTTCATCGAGCCCTCGGTGTGGCCTCCCGCCGCCTCGCAGACGATCCCGCCGTAGATCTCGTCCGGGGCCCGACAGCTCGAGGTCGAGCAGGCGGAGGGCGCCCGGCGTGTGCAGCCGGTCGACGTGATGCTTCACGTACTCGGGCGGATACTGGGCTCCCATCAGGCCCGAGACGGAGTGCTCGAGCTCTCGGCGGTTCATCACTACGGGCGTCGTGAGCGGGAAGCGGGTGTCCTGTCCGGCGTGGTCGATGTGGCAGTGCGAGTGGAGCACCGCGGCGACGTCGTCGATCGCCACCCCGTGCGTAGCGAGCGCGTTCTCGAGCCGCTGGTCCTCGTCGACCCGGCCGCGCATGCCGAGCCGCTCCATGATCGCCGGCTCGCTCGCGCCGGTGTCGACCAGGATCGGGCCGGCCGGGTTGCCGAGGATCAGGACGCCCCACGTGTGCACCCATACGGGGGTGCCCATGTTGCGGGCGAGGACGAGGAAGCTCGACTCGACGAAGACGTCGATCAACGAGAGCAGGCGGATCTCGTGGGTTGCCATGGGCGACTAGATACGCCGTCGAGCAGGGGAAGTCAACGCCGCACTAGAGTGCGTCGATGGCCTTCGACACGATCGAGGGGCTCGAGCGCGCGCTGCGCGACGCCGACTACCTGCCCGACCGCGGCCTCGCGACCGCGCTCTACCTGTCGCTGCGCCTCGAGAAGCCGCTCCTGCTCGAAGGCGAGGCGGGGGTCGGCAAGACCGAGGCGGCGAAGTCTCTCGCCCGCGCATTGCCCGCCCGCCTGATCCGCCTCCAGTGCTACGAGGGGCTCGACGTCGCACATGCGGTCTACGAGTGGAACTACTCCCGACAGCTCCTGCACATCCGGGCCGCGCAGGAGGGAACGGTCTCGGAGGAGGAGCTCTTCGGCCCCGAGTTCCTGATCAGGCGGCCGCTGCTCGAGGCGATCGAGAGCACCGAGCCGGTGGT
>JBBRXG010000005.1:0-61677 GCA_038248655.1 Gaiellales bacterium | reverse complement strand
CCCGGCTGGCTCGCACCGCCAGCGATTCGGCTTTGTCCCGCTGCCCCCTGTGAAACGCAATCTCAGCCTGCGCCAGATCCACGATTGGTGCATCGACCTGCATGGCCTCCCCTAATTCCAACCACCGATCGAGGGTCGCGAGGCGGGCATCCTCCAGCATTGTTCGGAGCCCGCTTTCTAGGAGCGTGACGAACAGTTCGTGCGAGAAGTAACGGTCGGCGAGGATGAAGGCGTCATCCCAACGCCCGAGCCGCGAGAGATGATGGGCAAGGCGCGTCGCTTCAGGACCGTCCTCGACGCTTGCCTCGCATCCCTTGGTGTCGAGGAACGTTCGAAGAAGGGGGTGCAGCTCGAGGGTTCCTGGTCGAAGGGTCAGGAATCCCAATCGCGCTGCCTCGCCGATCACCTGAGGAGCATCTCCGCCCAGCAGGAACTCGGCTACCCCGTCTCCGAGTGACGGCGCAAGCGCGAGTCGGCACAGGCCCTGCTGAACCTCGGGTGACGCGGCCTGGTAGAGCTCCTCGGCGAAGTAGTCGTACAGCGCGTCGGGCAGCGTCCCCTCCGGGAGGTCGAAGTCGTCGGTCAGGGCCGCCAGCCCGATCACCGCCGGCCAGCCCTCAGCCAGTGCGACGAGGCCGGCCGCGGAGGCGTTCTTGCGGTGGGCGAGGACCGCCCTCGCCTCGTCGTGATCCATCGCCAGCTCGTTCCGGCCGAGCTCGTAGACCTCCCCGTACAGGAGCCGCCGCGCAGAGGCCCAGCTCGGGCGCTTCCGGCTCGTCAGCAGCAGCTGAATCGGAGACCGGCGGAGAAGGACGTCCACGAACCGTTCCGGAGCGCGCGCCTCCATCGCGAACTGGTAGTCGTCGACCACGAGCCACGTTTCAGCCGGCCAGCCGGCGAGATCCTCGGCGAACAGGTCGGCGAGAATGTCCACATCCTGCTCGGGCGTTCCTGCCGCCCTCATCCGGTGCACCATCCGGCTGCCCGCCTCCGGGATGAGCTCGGAGACCACGTCGGCGAGACCCGCGGCGAGCGCGGCGACGTCGGCTGTCGCGGTCGTCCCGCGATACCAGGCATGGGCTCGATCGGCCACCCACTCGCGGGCCAGGGTGGTCTTGCCGAACCCGGCCGGACCGATCAGCATCAGGACACGCGCGTTTGCGCCGTCGAGCAGCCGCGTCAGACGAGGCCGCTTGATGATGTAGCGGCGCGCGGTCTCGACAGCCATGTCGATGCCTGCCATCGTCCACCTCGGGAACGAGTCCCTCCCGGCGGACTGTACTGCACTCGAAAGCGAAGCCCCCGTGCCGGCGGCCAGGGCCGCAAGCACGGGGAGCTCCATTACGTGTCGCCGCCCAAGGCCCCCCGGAGCGGGTCCTCCCCCGTCACCATGCGGTACGCGGCTGGGATCTGCCGGCGTCGCGGAACTCCGAGCTTCTGCCGAAGGGCGTCGGAGTGTGCCTTGGCCGTCCTCGGCGAGATCTCGAGGCGCTCAGCGACCTCCTCGTTCGAGCAGCCGGCGGCGATGAGGGAGACGACCTGGCGCTGCCGGGCTGTGATCCCTGGCGGCGCGTTCGTCACTGTTCCTACCATGCGCGGGGACGCTAGTCGAGCGCGCCGGCGGCATCCATTGGTCGAAGGGTGTATTTCGAGCGGGTTACTCCGGCCGGGACGAGCGCAGGGCGCAGACGATCCTGCGGCCGTCGCTCGCCATCCCCGCGTAGAACCCGAACCAGGACGGGTACCGAAGCGGGACCGCGGTGAACAGAAAGGCGAGGAGCACCCACCAGGCAGCGGACCAGGCGAGGAGCTGCGGCGGGCCGGAGAGCTGCTCGGCCCCGACGAACAGGCCGGCGGCCACGACGAGCGACGCGACGGGCCCGGCCGCAATCGCGACGATCGACACCGGGCGGGACGCGCCCTCGGTCCGTTCAACGGTTCCGATCCAGCCCCGCCACGGGTTCAGCCGGAACACGATCCGGCCGACGCGGAAGCGCAGGAGCGGCGGATCGGCGCCGACCCGCACGGTGACGGGGACTCCGACCGCGCCCACCGCGTGGGCCAGCTCGTGGAGGAGAGTGGCCACCGGGGCGACGACCAGGACGGCGAACAGGTACCCGACGACGATCTGGACGGCGTTCGACACCGGCGTGCTGCTACGAGACAGCCACAGCTGGCCCGCGCACGAAACTGGCCTCGTGACCGCGCGCGCTCGCCTCGCGAAGCTCGTCCCCGTCGAGCGCGCCGATCCGGAGGAGCAGGTCGAGCTCGTCGCGCAGGTGCGTGCGCATCATCTCCGGGCCGTCGGTGGCGATCGTGAAGCGGACGCCCGCCTCGACGAACGCACGAAACGTGTCCCGGACGGCGTTCTCGTCCGGGAGCGCCTTGGTGAGGAGGTTCGAGGTCGGGCAGATCTCGAGCACGATCCCACGATCACGAAGCGCGGCCATCAGGTGCGGCTCGCGCGCGGCGAGGATCCCGTGTCCGATCCGATCGGGCCGGAGCGTCTCGATCACCTCCGCGATCTCCTCCACGCCGTGATCACCGCCCTCCTCGCCGACGTGGATGGTGACGCCGAGACCGCCGGCGCGCGCCTCGTCGACCAGCGGGGCGAGCTGCGCGTAGCGGTAGCGCTCGCCGCCGGGCCGCGGGCCGGCGATGTCGATCCCGACGATCCCGCGCGGTGCGTATCGGATCGCCTTCTCGACGATGATCGCGTTCTGCCGCTCGGAGAACGTGCGGTCCATCATCAGGATCATCCCCGCCCGGACCTGCGGGTACTCGAGGCTCGCCCGGTCGAGGCCGCGCGCCGCCGCCATGATGATGTGGTCGAGGTCGCGCTCGCCGCCGCGGTTCCGCTTCATCGGATTGAACCGCAGCTCGAACGTGGTGATGCGCTGGGAGCGGTAGGCGCCGCCGATCGCCGCGTGCACCGAGCGCTCGACGGCGAGCGGGCTGGACTGGATCAGCTCCGTCCAGTGGTAGATCGCGTCGAGTGCGTTCAGGTCGGCGACGCCGCGCGGGTCGGAGACCGTGACGAGGCGGTCGAACGCCCAGTAATCCTTCACCGGCAGCGCGATCCCCTGCTCGTGCGCCAGGCTCCAGAGGATCTCCGAGGCGACCGACCCGCCGAGGTGGGTGTGCAGCTCGGCGAGACCCTCCTCGAACACCGGTCGAGCATAACCTTCCGGCGCATGATCACCCTGACCGTCGAGCTGCCCCTGCCGGAGAAGGAAGCGGGCGCGGCGCTGCTCGAGGAGCTCGCGCTGGCCGGCCTCGAGGAGGTCGAGCTCGAGCTCGAGCCGGCGGGAGCGGGCACGAAGGCGACGCTCACGCTCCGGTCAGACCTCGAACCACTCGAGCTCGCGGGCTGGTTCGCCGAGCTCGTGCGGGCAGGCGGTGAAGAGGCGTTCGGCGACTGGCTCACCGACCGGCGCGCGCGCCGCCCGAGCGGGCCGGAAGCCCGCTCCGGCTACGCCGACCCCCTCTACCACTGGCCGAACTTCCGCGCGATCTTCGCCGAGCTTGCGCTCACGGCCGACGACTACCTGCTCGAGGTTGGCTGCGGCGGCGGCGCCTTCCTCCGCGAGGCGCTCGAGTCGGGCTGCCGCGCGGCTGCGATCGACCACAGCCCCGACATGATTCGGGTCGCCCGGGAGCAGAATGCCGAGGCGATCGAACAGAAGCGGCTCGAGATCCTCGAGGCCGACGCGGCCTCGCTGCCGTTCCCGGACCGGCGCTTCACGGCGGCGGTGATGACAGGCGTGCTCGGCTTCCTGCCTGACCCGGTCGCGGTCTTCCGCGAGATCCGCCGCGTGCTCGCGCCCGGCGGCCGTCTCGTCGCGCTCGGCAGCGATCCGGAACTGAGAGGCACCCCTGCCGCGCCCGAGCCGATCGCCTCGCGCCTGCATTTCTATACCGATGAGGAGCTGGGGAGGATCGGCCGCGACGCCGGATTCGACGGGGTGCGCGTCGAGCGTATCCCGCTGGCGGAGTATGCGCGGGAGGCAGGCGTGCCGGAGGAGCACGTGCCCCTCTTCGAACTACCCGCCCCGTTCCTGATCGCATGTAGGGAGCACGAGGCTCCCCGAGGATGAAGGTGGGGATCGTCGTGCCGTTCTCGTGGTCCTTCTGGGGCGCCGTGCTCGAGCACGCCGAGCTCCAGGCCGAGGCGCTGCGCGCCCGCGGCCACGAGGTCCGGATCGTGATCGGAAACGACCCGCCCGGCACGTTCACGCGGGCGCTGCATCCGAGGCACGGGCGCCACGGCGAGCCGCCGGAAGGCGTGATTCCGGTCGGGCGAACCGTGATCGTCCCGGCGAACGGGTCGCTGCCGAACATCGTCCTCGGTCCACGGGTTCCGTTCGCGCTGAAGAAGGCATTCGAGCGCGAACGGTTCGACGTCTTGCACCTTCACGAGCCGATGACGCCCGCGATCTGCGTCGCCGCCCTGGCGGTCGCCAGGTGCGCGCTCGTCGGCACGTGGCATGCGGCGGGAGGGCTCGCGTGGATGCGCTTCGGGCGGCCCGCGTGGGGGTTTCTGATCGACCGCATCGACCACCGGATCGCCGTGTCCGAGCAGGCCCGGGCGTCGGCCGGCCGCTGGCTTCCCGGTGAATTCGAGGTGATCCCGAACGGCGTCCTCGTCCCGCCGGCTGCAGCCGGCGGCAACCGCGAGCATCGCGTGGTCTTCATCGGGCGGCACGATCCCCGGAAGGGGATGCCCGTCCTGCTGAAGGCGTGGCCGGACGTGCACCGGCGGACGGGCGCGCGCCTGCGGCTCGTCGGGGCCGACCCGCTCGCGGTCGGCCTGTTGCTCGCGCGCCACCGGATGCCGAGCGAAGGGATCGACGTCTTCGGGTTTCTTCCGCAAGAGGAGCTGACCCGTGAGCTGCTCCTCGCCAAGGTGCTCGCTGCGCCCTCGATGGGGCAGGAGAGCTTCGGGATGGTGCTGACCCGTGCCTTTGCGTGCGCCGTGCCGGTGGTCGCATCGGACATTGCGGGGTACAAGGCGGTGATGACAGAGGAAACGGGCCTGCTGGTGCCCCCGGGCGACGTCACCGCCCTGGCCGAGGCGCTCGTCGCGTTGCTCGAGGACGAGCCGCGGCGGCGGTCGCTCGGCGAACGCGCGCGGCGGATCGCGGTGGAGCGGTACTCGTGGGGGACGATCGCCGAGCGGCTCGAGCAGATCTACGACGAGGTCGCCTGATGAGGTTTCGGCCTCGCATTCCCCGGTCGCCGTGGACGCGGCTCGGGATCGCCCTGCTCTTTCTGTGCGGGGTCGGCGCGCTGCTCTGGTGGCATGGGCCGCACTGGGCGGACTTCAAGGATGCGTTCGTGGCCGTGCGCTGGGAGTGGGTGGCCGCCGCCGTCGGCCTGAACCTGCTCTCGATCGTCGCCCGCGCTGCGGCCTGGAACACCGTGATCCGCTCGGCGATGCCGGCGCCGCACCCGGGCTTGCCGCTCGTCTTCTCGGCGTTCTGCGTCGGCCTGCTCGCCAACGCCGTCCTGCCCGGACGCGTCGGAGAGCTGGCGCGGGTCGCGGTGTTGACGCGCAGGCTCGACGCGCGGCGCCGTCCCGGCGCATGGCCGACGCTGGTTGGGACGGTCTTCGCGCACCGGGTCTTCGACCTCGTGCCGGTGGGCCTGCTCGTGGTCTGGGTGTTGCTCACGGCGAAGATTCCGAGTTGGGCGCTCGCCAGCCTCTGGATCCTGCTCTCGATCGGCTTCGTGCTCTTCGTCGTCGCTTTCGCGATCGCACGTCACCACCACCGCACGCGACTGGAGGGGCTCGGGACCGTGCGACGCATCCTGGCGATGGCCCTGCGAGGGCTCGGCGTCATGCGCCGTCCAGGTCCGGCATCGATCGCGATCCTCTTCCAGTGCCTCGGCTGGACGTGCCAGCTGCTCGCGGTCTGGACGGCGATGCGCGCGTTCCACATCTACCAGCCGCTGCCCGCGGCCGGGCTCGTCCTGGTGCTGATGAACGTCGCGACGATCATTCCACTCTGGCCCGGCAACGTCGGGCTGATGCAGGTGGCGGTCGCGACGCCGCTCTCGGTCCAGTACGGGGTCGACTACGGCGTCGGCTTCGCCTTCGGGCTCGGCCTGCAGGCGATCGAGGCGTCGGTCGGGGTCGGGGTCGGCCTCGTCTTCCTCGGCCGCGAGGGTCTCTCGTTCGCACGGCTGCGCGAGATGCCGCGTGCGGTGACCGCGAACGAAGAGGGCAGCGAACAGCAATCCCGGGAGACTCACGCGCATGAGCCCGCGCGTGCTCGTATCCCCGGCTAGCCTCAAGGGCGTCCTCGGCGCGTCCGCCGCCGCGGAAGCGCTGGCCGTGGGGGTCCGCGCGGTCGGTGTCGAGGCGGAGACGCTGCCGGTGGCCGACGGAGGAGAGGGGACGCTCGACGTTCTCGGCGGCGGAACCACGGCGCACGAGGTCGTCGACGCCTTCGGGCGCGCACGCGAAGCGTGGACGCGTGAGCTCGCAGACGGCACATTGGTGGTCGAGGCGGCGCAGGCGATCCCGCTCGACCCCGACCGTCTCGTCGTGCTGGACGCCTCCAGCCGCGGCCTCGGCCTGTGGATGAAGGGGTTGAAGGACTATCCCCGGGTCGTGGCCGTCGGAGGCACAGCGACGATGGACGCCGGCGCCGGGCTGCTCGAGGTGCTCGACCGGCTGCCCGGGGAAACACGGGTGTTGTGCGACGTGGCAACGAAGCTGTACGACGCGCCACGTCTGTTCGGCCCACAGAAGGGGGCGACGGGGGAGCAGGTCGCCGAGCTCGAGCGCCGCTTTCGGGCGATGCGGGAGGTGGCCGCCTATGCCGAGCTTCCGGGCTCGGGGGCCGCCGGCGGCCTCGGGGCGGCGCTGGCCTCGCTCGGCGCCGAGCTCGTGCCGGGGGCCGATGCGGTCCTCGACCTCCTGCGGTTCGACCCCGGCCCCTACGACCTCGTCGTCACCGGCGAGGGAGCGGTCGACGAGACGACCTGGGAGGGGAAGGCGCCGGCGGCCGTGGCCGGGCGCTGCTCGGACGCGGGTGTCCCCTGCGTCGTCTTCGGCGGCCGCGTCTCGGGGCCAGACCCGGTCCCGAGCGCTCCACAGGCGGTGCTGACCGCCCTGAGCGGCGACCCGGCGCGGGCCCGGGAGGATCTCGTCGCGCTGGGCCGGGCGCTAGGGCTCGCGCTGCTGGGTCTCGCGCATCCGCTTCGCGAGCGCCTGGAGCAGCTCCCAGGCGATCGCGGCGTTCTCCTCGACTAGCGGACGGAACTCCCAGGAGGTCATGCCGTACGCCTTCACGTCCCCCGCTGCGGTGACCGAGGCCGTGCGGGGGCCGTCGTCGATCAGCGCGATCTCGCCGAAGTAGTCGCCGGGCCCGCCGCGGCCGACCTCGTCGCCGTCGACCGAGTACACGACCTCGCCCTCGCCGATCACGAAGAAGCCGACGCCGGTCTTGCCCTGGGCCGCGATCTGGTCTCCGGGGCGGAATGTGCGCTCCTTGAACCCGCGCGCGATTCGCTCCAGCTGGCGTCTGGACACCTCCTCGAACATGGGCACTCTGCGGAGAAGCTCGACGGGGGCGGCCACTTCGTGCGGAGCTTACCCGTCCACGCGGGCGGCGTCGACCCGCTTCGCCAGCTCCTCGATCCGCCCCTCGGCCGCCTCCAGGTGTGCCGAGCAAAACCGATAGAGCTCCTCGCCGCGCTGCCAGAGCGCGAGCGCCTCGTCGATCGCCGGGTCGCCGCGCTCGAGCCGCTCGACGATCTGGAGCAGCTCCTTCTCGGCTTCCTCGTACGTCATTCGACTCGCGCTCCGAAGGAGCCGTCGGCGACCTCGACCGTGACCTCATCCCCCGCCGACACGGCGTCCGCCGACCGAACAAGCTCCTCTCCCCGCCGCACGATCGCGTAGCCGCGCTCGAGCGTGGAGCGGGGCGAGAGCGCGCGGAGACGGCCTCCCGTCTGGGAGAGGGCCGCACGGCGACGCTCGACGAGCAGTGTCGGCGCGGCTCTCAAGCGCTCGCGGGCGCGGGTGAGACGCTGCGAATGTCGCTCGAGCGTGCGGCGGGTCGCGCGCGCGAGACCGTCGTGCGCCCGGTCGAGACCGGCCAGGAGCTCCTCGAGGTCGGGGACGACGAGCCGGCCGGCGGCGGTCGGTGTCGACGCGCGCCGGTCGGCGGCGAGGTCGCAGAGCGGCGTGTCCTGCTCGTGGCCGACCGCGGTGACGACCGGCACCGGGCACCCGGCCACCGCCCGCACCACGCGCTCGTCGCTGAACGGGAGCAGATCCTCGAAGCTGCCGCCGCCGCGCGCGAGCACGAGCACGTCGATCTCGGGCTCGGCGCAGATCGCGCGCAGCGCATCGACGATCGCCGCCGCCGCCCGCGGGCCCTGCACGTAGGTCTCTGCGACGAGCACCCGCGCCGGCGGGAACCGTCCCTGGATCGCCGTGAGCAGGTCGCGCTTCGCGGCCGCGTCGTTGCCGGTGACGAGCCCGATCCGCCGGGGGAGGCGCGGCAGCGGCCGCTTGCGGTCCTCGGCGAAGAGACCCTCCGCCGCCAGCGTCGCCTTCAGGCGCTCCAGCGCTGCCAGGTGAGCTCCCAGGCCGAAGCGCTCGATCGAGAGCGCCCGCAGCCGCAACTCGCCCTTCTGCTCCCACACCTCCGGTCGCCCGTAGACGTGCACGCGCTCGCCGTTGGTCAGATCGAGCCGGAGCGCGTCGAACTGTGCGCGCGGCATCGCCGCCGGCAGGCAGGCGCCGCCGTCGGGATCCTTCAGCGTGAAGAACACCGTCTGCCAGCCCGCCTGGCGGCGGAGCTCGGTCACCTCGCCTTCGACCCAGATCGTCGGCAGCCTCATCAGCCACTGTGCGATCCCGCGGTTGAACGCGGCCACGGTGTAGACCTTCCGATCCCCGTAGACGAGCGGCTCGACCTTCATCGAGTCCTATGGTACGGCGGCCGTTAGAGGAGGATCCGGGCCGCGGTCTCGTGGCCGCAGCCCGAGGAGACGAGCTCGACCGCGTGGTGCAGGTCCGCGTCGCTGTCGGCGAGCTTCTCGGCGAGCGGGAGCGGGTAGCCGGCCTCGATCAGCACGTGCAGCCGCCAGCTCTGGACCTTTGCCCATTCGGTCTGGTCGGTCTCGACGATCTGGGTCATCTCGCTCACCTCGCCTTCGTTCGTCCTTTCCTAGACGAACCCTCCAACCCGAAGTTTGGTCGAAAATGTTCGGGTTTTGTGCGAGATGCGGTGGGCGACTAATCGTCGCTTCGACCGCCGATCGAGCCGGCGAGGTTCGCCATCCGCTCGCGCACCGCGGCCTCGATCTCGGATATCCGGCGCTCGAGCCCCGAGACGACTTCCTCCTGGCGCTGCTCGAGCATCGCCGTCATCGTCTTGATCCGGCGCTCGATCTGCCCGCCGCCCGAGTGTCCGATCTCGGCGAGACGCTCACCGAGGAGGCGTTCCGCCTGGCGTGAGAACGACTCGATCGCGCGGTCGAGCTCACGGGAGAGCCTGCGCGCCGCCTCCTCGCGGGTCGAGCGGATCGTCGAGTTGAACTCGATCGCGGCCTCCTCGGACAGCCGCGCAGCCTCGCGCGCGACGGAGCGCTCGACCTGCTCGACGAGGCGCCGCTCGACGTCCCCGAACGTCTCGGTCAGCTTCCTGACGGACTCGCCCTGCTCGCGCTCGATCTGCTCGACCAGGCCGCGCTCGCGGCTGCGCAGGCGGTCGGCCACCTCGTGCAACGCACGCCGGCGTTCGGCAGCGTGCGTCTCGAGCTCGCTCGACGACGCCGCGACCGCATCCTCGATCTGGCGTTCGAGGTCGGCCCGGACACGGGCGAGAGCCGCGCGGTACTCCTCGGACTCGGCGGTCAGGTTGTCGTTCTCGCGGACGAAGCGAGCCTCGGTCTCGGTGAGCAGCTGCCGCTGGCGCTGCTCGAGCCGGGCGAGTTGCGTCGCCAGCCCCTCGCGCACCCGCTCGAGATCCTGGGACCACGACCCCAGCTTCCCCTCGATCTCCTTCTGCGCGGCAATCAGCCGGCCCGACAGCTCGGTCATCACCCGCTGCTCGGCGCGGACGAGCTCGTCGCGGCGCTCCTCGGCGAGCCGCCGGTGCTCCTGGGCGAGCATCGAGATCGTCTCCGCCCGCGCGACCGACAGCGTCCGCTGGAGCTCGGCCTCGCGCCGCTCGACCTCGGCCTCGACGAACGCCCGGATCCGGGCCTCGGCCTCGGCCACGATCTGCTCCTCGGCCGGTCGCTTCCTGAACATCCGCCTCCATCGTAGGCCACACTCCCGGCACGTGGGGTTGACCGAGGATCTCGAGCGGATCGCCGCCCGCGCGGGGGGGCTCGCCGGGCCGGGAGAGCGCCTGGCAGGCGTGATCCCGACCGAGCCGGAGGCGGGTGCACGCGTCTACCTCTGCGCCTTCGACGGACCGTCCCGCACGTGGATCGCCCTCGACGACGAGGCGCGGCCGATCCGGGACCGCACGCTCCTGCGCGCCGCGGTCTCGGTCGCGGCCCTCGCCGAGCTCGCCGAGGAGTCGGCCGGCGGGGGCAGGCTCGAAGAGCTCCGAGCCGAGCTGGTCTCGCTCAGGATCACCGAGGATCTGGAGGGGATCGAGGAGGCCGAGGCCGCGGCGCTCGAGCTCGAGCGGACGATCGGCGCGCCGCCGCGGCTCGCCTCGCCCGCATTCCTCGACGCGGTCGGTGTGGCCACCCGCAGGCTCGAGCGCGCGCTCGGGGAGGGGCTGGCCTCGCCGTTTGCGGAAGCGATGAAGGGCGCGAGCACGGTCGTCGCCGCGCTCGGGCGCGAGGTCGAGGCCGGTTACAAGGTCGAGCTTCGGTAGCCTGAAGGCGATGGAGGGCGGCTTCAATTTTCCGTTCGGCGGCGACCCGGAGGACCTGATGCGCGGGCTCCGCGAGTTCGCCGAGCAGCAGGCCGAGTCGGTCGCCGAGGCCCAGCGCGAGCAGTTCGCCACCCTGACACTGAACACCGCCGTCGAGCTGACCGGCGCGGCGCTTGGCCAGATCGAGGCGACGGGTAGCCCCGACGAGCAGGCGCTCGCCCTTCGCGACGCGATGCGAGTCCTGTTCCCCGAGGCGGTCGCGCTCGTCAGCGCCGCTCGCCAGGGGTTCATGCGCGAGAGCGGCTAGCTCTCGCGCGCGGCGTCGAAGCCTCGGTCTTCCTCGCGACGAGGAGGAAGTCGGCCGGTATGCGCGGATCCAGTCGTCCGCCCAGCTCTGCCTCCGCCGGCGGCAGCTCCTCGAGCTCCTCGATCCGCAGGCCGGCCCGGGCGGCCGCGCCGACGATCTTCCCCAGCCGCAGGAGCGAGTCGGCGAAGTAGCTCTCGCGCCAGCGGAGCCCGACCGGGTCGACGCAGAGCGCGACCGGATGCCAGTCGTAGAGCATCAACCTGCCGCCCTTGCGGAGGGCGGCGGCGCCGGCCGACGCGAACACGTCGAGCTCGGCGACGATCGCGAGCGCCCCCTCACCGGCGTAGACGACGTCGAAGCGGCCGCGCCTGAACTGCAACGGCAGCTCGTGCAGCTCCGCCTGGAAGAAGACCGCCCCGGACGCCCGCTCGCGGGCGGCCGTCAGGGCTTCCTCGGACGGATCGACGCCGGTGACGAGCGCGCCCAGCTCGATCAGCTGCGCGGTCACCTCACCCGACCCGCAGGCGAGATGCAGAACGTGCTTGCCGGCGATGTCCGGCAGGCGCTCCCGCACCGCCTCGGGCAGGTGGGCACCCGGCTTGCGCGCCTGCGAGTACCGGTGATCCCACGCCTGCCGGTTCTGCTCGGTCGGCCACATCAGACGACGAGTGAGAAGCCGCCGTCGACGACGATCGTCTGACCGCGGATCATCTCCGCCTCGGGAGAGCAGAGGAAGGCGACGGTGTCCGCGATGTCGCCGGGCTCGACGAGCCGGCCTGCGGGTGTCCGCTCCCGGCTCCCGCGGAGCATCGCCTCGGCGTTCGGGAAGTGGTCGAGCGCCTCGGTCTCGACCAGTCCGCCCGAGACCGCGTTCACGCGGATCCCGCGTGGGGCCAGCTCGACCGCCAGGTAGCGGACGAGCGCTTCGAGCGCCGCTTTCGAGGTGCCGACGAGGACGTAGTGCTCGAGCACGCGCGTCGAGCCGAGGCTCGAGACCGCGACGATCGTCGCCCCGGGCCGCATCTGCGTGGCGGCCGCTCGTGAGAGCGAGAGGAACGCCCGGGCGTTCGCGGCGAGCGTCCAGTCGAAATGCTTGTCGGAGGTCTCGAGCGCAGGCTCGATCACCCCAGTCGCCGCGCTGTGCACGAGGGCATCGAGCGGGCCGAGCTCGGCGACCCGGGCGGCGACCCGAGTGGAGGAGATGTTGCCGCGTACGAGCAGGGGCTCGGCGCCGAGATCGCGGAGCTCCGCTGCCGCCTCCTCGGCCGCCCGGTCGTTTCGGAGGTAGCCGATCGCCACTCGTGCCGCTCCGGCCTGCGCGAACCGCCGGGCGATCTCGCGGCCGATCCCGCGCGTTCCGCCGCTGACGAAGACCGAGCCGCCTTCGAGGATCAACGCCGCGGCAGCGGGCGATCCGCCGGCGCCGAGCTCGGGATCTCGTCCCAGCCGGGCCGCGTCTCCGGCTCGCGGCCGCCCTCCTCCGCCTTCGAGGAAGCGTGGCCCAGCCGGTCGAGCAGCTCCATCTTCTCCTCGGCGTAGCGGCGCACCGGGCTGTCCGCCGGCAGGTCGAGGACGAGCTCCGCGACGCGCGCGCGGAGCTGGTACGCGAAGTGGGGCGTCGCGGGCCCGACGAGGGCGTCGATCTCCTCGATCGTCGGCACGGCGAAAGCCTACGTCACGAAGTGACGGTGAACCAGGGCCGAGCGAGCGGATCGCTCGTGAAGAAGCGAAGGAGGAGCTGGGCGATTCTCAGGCGGCCGCTCGGCGACGGATGGGTGCCGTCCGAGCGCGTGTCAGTGCAGGTCCACGTGAAGCCGTCTTTCCGCCCGCGCGTGCCGTCGGTCCAGAGGTAGGGGCCCCAGCCGACCCACGGCCCCGACAGCCGGCCCTCGATCCGGTCCTGCACGGTCCACTTGACCGCGAAGCCGCTGTCGTACGCGTACGGCTCCGGGTTGAGGGCGCTGGTCGCGTAGCCGCCGTACGTGCGGCTGGAGAGGAAGACCAGCCGCAGGTTCGGGTACCGCGTCCGCAGGATGCCGAGAATCGCCCGCAGATCGTTCTGGAGTCGTCGCGCGTCGGCCGGGAACGGTTCGGTCGGCCGGGCGATCGCCTCCTTCAGCCACACCGCCTGCACCTGCTTCGCGCCGACGCCCGCCTGCTGCAGCCGCAGGTCGACCACCGACCAGAACCGGGCCGCAGGATCCTTGATCTTCTCCGCGTCCTGGCCGCCCTGGGCGCCGTCGACGATCGTCACGGAAGGGCTCTTGCGCGGATCGCGGTCGGCCAGCTGCTTGAAGGCGGAGAACTCCTGCGTCGCGTTCGACATCCCGATCGAGAGCAAAACGACGCGGCCGCCGGCGGACGGCCTTCCGTCCGGGCCGCGCGGCTTCACCCCGGCCAGGTAGCCGAGCCCCTTCTGCAGGTAGGCCGGCGAGGGCGAGTTCCGGCCGCCCGGAAAGAGTCCGCCCGGAAAGCCGTGATACGTGCGCGTGCCGAGATCGGTGAGGGGCGTGAAGCCGACCGCTGTCCGCCCGCAGTTCGACGCGGTTCCCGCAGGTGCGCCTGCCGCCGGGACGAGCATCAGCGCTGCCAGCAACGTCGCCCGTCGCATGGCGGAAATTGTTCCCCGTCTCGGTAAAGAGGAGGTCAAGTCTCTGTACCGGGGAGGAAAAATGCGGCGCCAGGTCCGCAGCTGCGGCCTGTTAGATCCGAAGCTCCCTGCTTAGGTCCGGCGCTCCCTGCCTCTGGTCGCGATGATGAGGCGCGAGATCACGAACGAGACCACGAACACGATCGCAGCGAGGATCACGGCGCCGACAAACGCCCGCGCGGCGCTTCCGCCGGTGGCGAGGTCGACGATCAGGTAGATCACGCCCGCGATCACGGCGCCGACCATGTTGCCCAGGACGGTCACGTTGAGTCTCACCTGCAACCCCCTCTCGCGTTGGTCGGCCACGCAGTACCCGTTAGGCTCTAGCCTGAATCGGGCGTGCGACGCCCGGGCCCGGTCGACCTGATGCTGATCGCGACGATCGTGATCTGGGCGTTCAACATCACCGTGACCAAGTACGTGCTCACACACGGCTTCAAGCCGCTCGCCTACGGAGCGATCCGGTACGGCGCCGCTGCCCTGCTCGCTGCCGCGGTCGCGCTCGCACTCGAGGGCTCGCTGGCGGTCGGCGGCCGCCGCAGCCTGGTCCTGATCGGCGCCGCATCGGTCTTTCTGCTCGCCAACCAGTTCTCGTTCGTCTATGCGCTGAAGCTCGGCTCGGCGACGACCGTCGCCCTGATCCTGGGGACGACGCCGATCTTCGCAGCGATCGTCTCGTCGCTGATCGGGATCGAGCGGCTCTCGGCGCGTTTCTGGGTGGCGACGGCGATCGGGTTCGGAGGCGTCGCGCTCGTCGCCCTCGGCTCCGGCGGCGACCTCTCGTCCGACCTCGGCGCCGACCTGCTCGCGATCGCGCTCTCGATCTCGTGGTCGCTGTACTCGGTGACGATCGCACCGCTCATGCGCCGCTACTCGCCCTACCGGATCAGCGCGGTCGTGCTGCTCGTGATGTGCGTGCCGTTCGTGGCCGCGAGCTCGCCGCAGATCGCAGGCCAGGACTACGGATCGCTCGGCTGGCTCGTCTGGGTGGGCCTCGCGTTCGCGATTGTCGGGCCGCTTGCGCTGACGAACGTGCTCTGGTTCACGGCGATCGGTCGGGTTGGTCCGTCCCGGGCGACCCTCTTCGCGAACATCCAGCCGTTCGTCGCCGCCGTGTTCGCCTACCTGATCCTCTCCGAGCACCTGCACTGGCTCCAGATCGTCGGCGGCTTCACGATCCTGGCCGGGATCGTCCTCGAGCGCCGGTGGCGGCGGCCCGGGGCCGTGGTGCCGCTCGTCGAGCAGTGACGGCGATCGTCCGGCCCATTCCCCGAGGGCGTAGGATCTCTGTATGAACGCACACGATCCGATGCCCCTCGACGGGTGGGACCATGTCGAGCTGTGGGTCGGGAACGCGAAGCAGGCGGCGTACTACTTCGAGCACGCCTTCGGCTTCGCCCGCCACGCCTACACCGGGCCCGAGACCGGCGTCCGCGACCGGGCCTCGTACGTCCTTCGCCAGGGCGAGGTCGACCTCGTCGTGACGAGCGCGCTGACGGACGACCACCCGGTCGCACGGTTCGCCTCGAAGCACGGAGACGGCGTCCGCGACATCGCCCTCCGGGTTCCGAGCGCGGAGGAGGCCTACCGCGTGGCGGTGGAGCGCGGCGCGCGCGGCATCCGCGAGCCGGAGTGGCTCGAGGACGACTTCGGGCGGGTCGGGATCGCCTCGATCGCCACCTACGGCGACGTCGTGCACTCGTTCGTCGCCCGCGCCGACTACGCCGGGCCGCATCTTCCCGGGTACGTCTCGGTCGAGCCGAACGGGAGCGTCGCGGTCGGCCTGACCCTCCTCGACCACTGCGTCGGCAACGTCGAGCTCGGGAAGATGGACGAGTGGGTCGGCTTCTACGAGCGCGTACTCGGCTTCGAGAACATCATCCACTACGACGACGACCAGATTCACACCGAGTACTCGGCGCTGATGTCGAAGGTGATGGCGGACGGCGAGGGGAAGATCAAGTTCCCGATCAACGAGCCGGCCGAGGGGCGGCGGAAGAGTCAGATCGCCGAGTACCTCGAGTACAACGCCGGTCCCGGCGTCCAGCACGTCGCGGTGCAGACCGACGACATCGTTCGGACGGTCGAGGCGATGCAGGCGCTGGGCGTCCCCTTCCTCTCCACGCCGGAGGCGTACTACGAGGACGCGTTCGACCGCGTCGGCGACATCGACGAGTCGTGGGCCGACCTGCGGCGGCTGCGGATCCTCGCCGACCGCGACGAGGACGGATACCTCCTCCAGATCTTCACCAAGCCGACGCAGGACCGGCCGACGCTCTTCTTCGAGGTGATCCAGCGGCATGGCGCCCGCACGTTCGGTGAGGGCAACTTCAAGGCCCTGTTCGAGGCGATCGAGCGCGAGCAGGCGCTCCGCGGCAACCTCTAGCCTTCCCCCGGGTGAGCCCGCAGCGCCGCACCGCGCTCGTGTCGGTCGCCGCTGCGTGCGTCCTGATCGCGCTCAAGCTCTCGGCCGGCATCGCGAGCGGCTCGCTCGGGCTCGTCTCCGAGGCGCTCCACTCCGGCACCGACCTCGTCGCCGCTCTGCTGACCCTCTTCGCAGTCGGGGTCGCCGGCCGCCCCGCCGACGAGCAGCACCAGTACGGCCACGGGAAGGCCGAGCATCTCGCCGCGCTGTTCGAGGCCTCGGTGCTCGCCGTGGTCAGCGTCGGCGTCGCCGCCCTGGCCGTCGCCCGCCTCGCCGGCCGGGTCGAGATCCACGTCGATCCGCGCTGGTGGGCCTTCGTCGTCGTCGGGGTCGTGCTCGTGATCGACGTCGCTCGGACCGTCGTCTCGCTGCGGGCGGCGCGGCGGTTCCGAAGCGCGGCGCTGCTCTCGAACGCGCTTCACTTCGGAAGCGACTTTGCGGGCTCGCTCGCCGTGCTCGCCGGTCTCGCGGCGGTCAGGGCGGGCTGGCCGGCGGGCGACTCGGTCGCAGCGCTCTTCGTGGGCGTGCTCGTGCTCAGCGCCGCCCTCCGGCTGATGCGCCGGAACGTCGACGTGCTGATGGACCGTGCGCCCGCGGACGCCGAGGAGGCCGCGCGTCAGGCGATCGGGGCGATCAGACCGGAGATCAGGCTCAAGCGGCTGCGGATGCGCTCCGCGGCGGGCCGTCACTTCGCCGACGTGGTGATCGGGGTGTCCGCGAGCGCCGCCGTCGGCCAGGGCCACGCCGAGGCCGACGCGGTCGAGGACGCGGTCGAGCGCGCCCTGCCGCAGACGGACGTGGTCGTCCACGTCGAGCCGACGGAAGAGGACGCGGTCACGCGCGAGCTTGCGTACGCCGCCGCGATGAACGTCCGGCGAGTGCAGGAGATCCACAACATCAACGTCCTCCACGTCGACGGGCGAACGGAGGTCTCGCTCCATCTCAAGCTTCCCGGCGGAACCTCGCTCGAGGACGCGCATCGGGTCGCGAGCGAGGTCGAGCATGCGATCGAGGCGGCTCTGCCGGGCGTCGACTCGGTGCGGACCCATCTCGAGCCCCTGACCGAGGAGGCCGAGGGCCGCACGCCTGCCCGCGGCGAGGTCGCCGGCGACGCCGAGGCGGTCGCCCGCATCGTCGTCGAGCGGACGGGGACACAGCCTCGCGAGTTGCGCTTCCTCGAGACCGAGGACGGGCTGCTCCTCTTCCTGTCGCTCGGGCTCGACCCGAGCGTTCCCCTGGCCGAGGCGCACGCGCGCGCGAGCGAGATCGAGGAGCGGGTCCGGCGCGAGCTCGGCTCGATCTCCGAGATCATCGTGCACACCGAACCGTGAAGCTCTGCATGTTCACCCCCCGTGAGTCGGCCCTCGAGCGCGGCTGGCCGGGCCGGATCGAGGGCGACCGGGTGATCCAGCTCGCCGCCCAGACGCTCCAGTCGTTCTTCACCGGCGGCGGCAAGGCGCGCGAGCACGCCGAGTACCCGCTCGACGAGGTCACCCTGCGCCCGCCTGTCTCCAGGCCGCCGTCGGTGCGCGACTTCTACGCCTTCGAGCAACACGTTCGGACGGCGCGCGAGCAACGCGGGCTCGAGGTGCCCGGCGAGTGGTACGAGCAGCCGGTGTTCTACTTCTCGAACCCGGCGGCGATCTTCGGCCCCGAGGACGAGATACCGTACCCGCAAGGCTCGGATGAGCTCGACTACGAGCTCGAGGTGGCCGCGATCATCGGCGCCGAGGGGCAGATCGGCGGGTTCACGGTGATGAACGACTGGTCGGCCCGTGACCTCCAGCGGACGGAGATGAAGGTCGGCCTCGGGCCAGCGAAGGGAAAGGACTTCGCCACCAGCATCGGGCCGGTCATTGTCACGCCCGACGAGTTCGACGGTTCCCGGGCGGTGATGACCGCGCGGGTGAACGGGGAGGAGCGCTCGCGGGGCGAGCTCGCCGACCTGTACTTCTCCTGGGAGCGGATCGTCGAGCAGGCGGCCCGCAACACCCGGCTGGTCGCAGGCGACGTGCTCGGCTCGGGCACCGTCGGAACCGGGTGCATCCTCGAGCTGGGAGACGGCCGCTGGCTCCGGCCCGGCGACGTGGTCGAGCTGGAGGTCGAGGGGATCGGCATGCTCCGCAACGTCGTCGGGCCTCGTGGCTGAGATCGCCGTCGTCGGCGCGGGCGTCAACGGGCTCGCGACGGCACATGCGCTCGCGCGGGCCGGCCGCGACGTCGTCGTCTACGAGCAGTTCGAGCTCGGGCATTCGCGGGGCTCGAGCCACGGTCGCAGCCGGATCTTCCGGTTCGCGTATCCGGAGGCGAGCTGGGTCCGCCTGGCAATCGAGGCGCTCGACGGCTGGCGCCGGCTCGAGGCCGAGTCGGGTGAGGAGCTGCTCGTCCTGACCGGGCTGATCGAGCTCTTCCGCGACCCGGCCTGTAGCTCCGCGGCGGCTCTCGCAGAATGCGGCGTCGAGTTCGAGCTGCTCGGCCGCGACGCGGCAGAGCAACGGTTCGGCGTCTCCGCGGCGGAGGGCGCGATGGTCCTCTATCAACCCGAGGCCGGAATCGTCCACGCCGATCGGGCGATGCGCGCATTCGCGCGCGGCCTACGGATCGAGGAGCGCCGAGGGGTCGAGTCGCTCGACGACGTCCGCGAGCCGGTCGTCGTCGTGACGGCCGGCCCGTGGGCGCGCCGGTTGCTCGACACCGCCGGCATCGACCTCCCCGTTATCGAGACGCGCGAGACGGTCGCTTTCTTCCCGCTCGAGGGCCCAGTCCCGCCCGTCGTCGCCGAGATCGTCGCGCGCGGCCACGGGTTCTACGCGCTCGCCGACCCCGTCCACGGCCTGAAGGTCGGGAGGCACATGCGCGGCCCGCGCGCCGACCCGGACGAGGTGCCTGACCCCGCGCCTGACCCCGAGATCGTCGAGGAGATCGTCGACTGGACGCGGTCCCGCCTCCCGCACGCAGATCCCGACCCCGTCGAGGTGCAGACGTGCTTCTACACGACCACCGACGACGAGCGGTTCGTGCTCGAGCGCCACGGCCGGATCGTCGTCGGCTCGGCCTGCTCGGGACATGCCTTCAAGTTCGCGCCTGCGGTCGGGCGGCGGCTGGCCGCGCTTGCCGCCGAAGCACTCGGCTAGCTCTGTTGCCCATCCGCCGTGTCACGGGAGCGCGCGCAACCTCGTCTTAAGAGCTGAGGACCGATGAAGATCAGGAACCGCCACGAACGCATCGTCGCGGCGCCGCCAGAGCGGATCGCCGCACTCATCGCAGACTTCGACCGCGTCTGGCCAACGCAGATCGCTCCTGCTCCTCGGCTGCAAGGGCACCGTTTGTACGACGCCGGACTGATGCTCTGGGAAGAGTTCGATCGCGCCGGTGCCGCGCGTGCGTTCCGGGTGGTCAGGCCGGCTGAATTGCAGGCCGAGCACTGGTTCGAGCTGGAGCTCGCAGAAGGCGCGACGGTTCTTCGCCACACGGTTGAGGGCAGCGCCGTCGGGAGGTGCGAGGCGATCTGGCGCGAGCGGATCGAGCCGCTTCACGACCTGATCCTCGAGGCGCTCTTCGATCGCGTCGAAATGAACGCGAAGGCAAAGCGGGAGCTCGGCTGGCGGCCGGCGTGGTCGAGCTGGCGCCAGGGGTTCCGGGACGGACTCGCCGACCACCGGGCGCCTGCCGACTCGCGACTCCAGGAGCGCTCGGCGGCCTAGACATGGACGCGGTCGACAGCTTCGAGTCGCTGCGCCCGGCGCTGTTCTCGCTCGCCTACCGCATGCTCGGCAGCGTCAGCGAGGCGGAGGACATCGTCCAGGAGGCGTTCCTGCGTCAGCAGCGCGCGCTTCGCCAGGGCGCGGAGATCGAGTCGCCGAAGGCGTTCCTGTCGGCGGTCGTGACGCGGCTCAGCATCGACCACCTGCGCTCGGCGCGTGCGCGCCGCGAGGTGTACGTCGGCGAGTGGCTCCCGGAGCCGCTTCTGACCGACGACGATCCCAGGCTCGATCCGGCCGACCACGCCGAGCAGGCCGACTCGCTCTCGCTCGCGTTCCTCGTGCTGCTCGAGCAGCTGACGCCGGTCGAGCGCGCGGTGTTCCTGCTCCACGACGTCTTCGCTTACGGCTACGACGAGATCGCCGAGACGGTCGGGAAGAGCGAGGCGAACTGCCGGCAGCTGGCGACGCGCGCACGCCGCCGGATCGAGGAGCAGAAGCCGAGGTTCGAGGCATCGCGCGAGGAGAGGGAGCGACTCGCGGCACGCTTCTTCGCCGCAGTCTCCGACGGGGACGTCGAGGCGCTCGTCGAGATGCTCGCCGCAGACGTCGTGGTCTACGGCGACGGCGGCGGCAAGAGCCCGTCGTGGCCGCGCCCGATCGTCGGCCGTGATCGTGTCAGTCGCCTGTTCGCCGGCGTGGGACGCCACTTCGCCGACATGGGTGCGACCGTGCAGCTCCACGAGGTGAACGGGCAGCCCGGCGCCGTCATGCTCGACCCCGAGCAGCGGATCATCAACGTCTTCTCCCTCGACATCGCCGACGGCGTCGTCCAGACGATCCGGTCGGTGATCAACCCCGACAGGCTGCGGCACCTCGGTGCGCTCGCGGACGTCCGGGCGCTCTTCAGGCAACAGAGAGGAACGCAATGAAGGTTCTCGTCACTGGAGGAACAGGACACCTCGGTCGCGCGATCGTCGCGCGACTGACGGACCGCGGCGAGCAGGTCCGCGTGCTTGCGCGCCGGCCCGGCCTCGACCGGAGCATCGAATGGGTGTGCGGCGACCTCGCGACCGGCGCGGGGGTGCCGGAAGCGGTTGCCGGTGTCGACGTCGTGATCCACGTCGCGACCAACTCGCCTGCAGCGCGACGCGGCGGCTTCCGGCCACGCGATTTCGTTCGCTCGCCGACGGACGTCGACATCGACGGGACGAAGACTCTGCTGGCGGCGGCCGATGACGCCGCGGTTCGGCACCTCGTCCACGTCTCGATCGTCGGCCTGCAGCACATGGCCAGGATCAACCCCTACTCACGCGTGAAGCTCGCGGTCGAAGAGCTCGTGCGCGAGTCGGCAGTCCCCTGGTCGATCGCGCGCGCGACCGGCTCCTACTGGCTCCTCGACCGGATGCTCGCGAGGATGACCAGACGGTCGATCGTGCTGCTGCCCGGCGACGTGCACATGCAGCCGGCCGACTCCGACGAGTTCGCCGACGTCGTCGTCGCCGCCGTCGCTGCCCGCCAGGGCACGAGGACGGGGGCCGACTGGCTTCGTCGCTCCGCTGCACGCGCGGAGCCCAACCGCCTCGCTGCCTGACCGCCACCCATCCGCCGACACCTATCGTCACGGCTGTGACCGACGATCGGATCAGCCGGACGCTGAAGGCGGTCGGGGACGCCGTACTCGGCGTCGCCTCCGAGCTGTCGGTCGAGGAGGTGTTGCAGCGGCTGGTCGATAGCGCTCGGGAACTGGCGCAGGCCCGCTACGCGGCGGTCGGCGTCCCCGACGGGGAGGGCGGATTCAGCCAGTTCCTCACCTCCGGAATGAGCGAGCAGCTCCGCGCGTCCCTCGGCCCACTCCCGCGCCAGCACGGCGTGCTCGGGGCGATGCTCGAGGTGCCGGAACCGTACCGCACGCGCGACCTCCGCGAGCATCCGCGCTTCAGAGGCTGGTGGCCGAACGGCCATCCCGACATGCGGTCGTTCCTCGGCGTCCCGATCGTCTCGCGCGAGGGCGTGATCGGCGCCTTCTATCTGACCGAGAAGCTCGGTGCGCTGGACTTCGGCGGGGAGGACGAGCGGATGATCGAGGTGCTCGCCGCCCATGCGGCGATCGCGATCACGTACGCGCGCCTCTACGAGCAGAGTCGCGAGCTGTCCGTCCTCGCCGAGCGCAACCGCCTGGCGCTCGACCTGCACGACGCCGTGAGCCAGAAGCTGTTCGGGCTGGTGCTGGAGACCGAGTCGGCAAAGGCGCTGCTCGACCGCGACCCCGACGCGGCGCGAGAGCAGATGGACAAGCTCCAGACCCTCGCGCAGGAGGCGCGCGACGAGCTGCGCTCGCTGGTCTTCGAGCTGCGCCCGCCCAACCTCGAGCGTGACGGCCTCTGCGGCACGCTGCGCAAGCACGTCGAGCTGCTCCGGCGCCTGCAGCCGGCCGAGATCGAGCTCGACCTCGACGACGGGATCGAGCTCGAGCCGGCGCGCGACCGGGAGCTCTTGCGCATCGCCCAGGAGGCGCTGCACAACTCGGTGCGCCACGGCCAGGCGAAGCATCTCGCCGTCCGACTCCGCCGCGAGCACGCGCGACTGCTGCTCGAGATCGAGGACGACGGCGTCGGCTTCGACCCGGCGTCCCGCGACCTGCGCTCGACCCACCTCGGCCTGACCTCGATGGAGGAGAGATCGCAACGGCTCGGCGCGCGGCTGGAGATCCGCTCCGCTCCCGGCGTGGGAACGACGGTGCGGCTGGAGGCACCTGGTGCCTGACACGATCCGCGTCCTGATCGTCGACGACCATGCCGTCGTGCGCGAGGAGCTGCGCACGTTCCTCGACCTCCAGGACGGGATCGAGGTCGTCGGCGAGGCGGGCGATGGGGAGCAGGCGCTGGTCGAGGCGGAGCGCCTGCGCCCGGACGTCGTCCTGATCGACCTGGTGATGCCGAGGCTCGACGGCGTCCAGGCGATGCGCGAGCTTCGCGAGCGTTTGCCGCGGACGAGGGCGATCGTGCTGACGAGCTTCCTCGAGGACGAGCGACTTCTGCCTGCGCTTCGCGCCGGCGCCGCCGGCTACCTGCTGAAGAGCGTCCAGCCGCAGGAGCTGGCGCGCGCCGTCCGCGCAGCCGCGGCCGGCGAGGCGCTGATCGATCCCGCCGTCGGCGCGCGGCTCGTCGAGGCGCTGGGCAACGGACGCGAGGAGCGGGCGGACCTGCTCACGCCTCGCGAGCGAGAGGTGCTCGCCCTGATCGGCCGCGGCTACGCGAACAAGCGCATCGCGGCGGAGCTGGGGATCGCCGAGAAGACAGTGAAGACGCACGTCAGCCACGTGCTGGCGAAGCTCGGCGTCGCCGACCGCACGCAGGCGGCGCTCTACGCTGCCCGTCTCCGGTCCTAGGACCAATTGCCCCTGGCGCCTCGGACCGACCGGCTCGTACCCTGGCGACATGCCAGTCGGAATCGGAATCGTCACCGGCGCCTCCCGCGGGCTCGGCCGAGCGCTGACCCACGCACTCGTCGACCGCGGCTGGCGAATCGTCGTCGATGCTCGGGACGGCGAGGCGCTCCGCCGCGAGTGGGGCTATCCGCCGCACGACGTCGTCATCCCCGGCGACATCGCCGACCCCGCACACCGGCGCGCGCTCGTCGAAGCGGCCGGCGAGTCGATCGACCTCGTCGTCAACAACGCGAGCATGCTGGGGCCTAGTCCGCTGCCGTCGCTCGCCGAGTACCCGCTCGGCGAGCTGCGGCGGGTCTACGAGGTGAACGTGGTCGCGCCGCTCGCCCTCGTCCAGCTCGCCCTCCCCCGTCTCACAGCCGGCGCGCGCATCCTGAACGTCACCTCCGACGCCGCGGGCGAGCCGTACGAGGGCTGGGGCGGCTACGGCTCCAGCAAGGCCGCGCTCGAGCAGCTGACGGCGATCCTCGCCGCCGAGCGCCCCGACCTGCGTGTGTACGCGATCGACCCCGGCGACATGCGCACCCAGATGCACCAGGTGGCCTTCCCCGGCGAGGACATCTCCGACCGGCCGCCGCCCGAGGAGAGCGTGCCGGGCCTGCTCGCCCTGATCGAGGACGATCTGCCGAGCGGTCGATACCGGGCCCGCGACCTTTCCGGACACGTCCGGGGTCAGACCCCTGACATGTCCACGGGGGCCACCGCGTAAGCGCGCTCGCCTTCGAGCTCCCGACTCGCCTCGAGGCGCACGAGCCGCCGGAGGCGCGGGGCCTTCGCCGCGACGGGGTGCGGCTGCTGGTCGCGAGCCGTCACGACGGCCGCATCCGCCATGCCCGCTTCGCCGACCTGCCCTCGTTCCTGCGGCCCGGCGACCTGGTCGTGATCAACGTCTCGGCGACTCTGCCCGCCGCGCTGACGGCGACCCGCGCGGACGGGACTCGGCTCGACCTGCACCTCTCCACGCCGGCGCCTCGCCTGGGCGGCGAGTACTGGCTCGTCGAGTTCCGCCGCGGCGGCATTCCGTTCGGCGGCGTGCACGGCGACGAGCGCCTGGAGCTGCCGGACGGTGGACGCCTGGAGATCCTCGCGCCGTACGCGGGCGGCACCAGGCTGTGGCTCGTCCGTCTGGACGTCGGCGGGAGCGTCGAGAGCTACCTCGCCCGGAGCGGCCGGCCGATCCGGTACGGCTACGTCCCCAAGGACTGGCCGCTCGACGCCTACCAGAACGTGTACGCGCTGCAGCCGGGCAGCACCGAGATGGCGAGCGCCGGCCGCCCCTTCACCGCTGAGCTTGTCACCGGCTTGGTCGCGCGCGGCATCCTCGTCGCGCCCGTCGCGCTGCACACGGGCGTCTCCTCGCCGGAGCGGCACGAGCCCCCCTACCCGGAGCGGTACCGCGTCCCGCCCGAGACCGCCCGGCTCGCCAACGCCGTCCAGGCGGGGGGCGGCCGCCTCGTCGCGGTCGGCACGACCGTGGTCCGGGCGCTGGAGACGGCCGCGCGGCCCGACGGAACCGTGGCGCCCGGCAAGGGGTGGACCAACCTGGTGATCACCCCGCAGCGCGGGCTGCATGCCGTCGACGCCCTCGTTACCGGGTGGCACGAGCCCGGCGCCTCCCACCTCGAGCTGCTCCGCGCCGCCGCCGGTGACCAGCTGCTCGAGCGCTGCTACGACGAAGCCCTGGAGCACGAGTACCTGTGGCACGAGTTCGGCGACAGCCACCTGATCCTGCCGTGACCCGCCAGAAGCTGGTGGGGATCAACCACGTCGCCCTCGAAGTCGACGACCTCGACCGCGCCCTCGACTTCTACGGGACCGTGTTCGAGATCACCTTGCGCGGCCGGTCGCGCGGGGCGGCGTTCATCGACATCGGCGACCAGTTCCTCGCGCTGATGGAGGGGCGAACGCAGCCGCCGGATGAGACCAGGCACTTCGGCCTCGTCGTCGAGGACCGAGAGGCGACCCGCCGGGCGCTCGAGGCGGCCGGCGCGGAGATCCTCCCGGGACGCTCCCTCGACTTCCGCGACCCGTCCGGCAACCTCGTCCAGATCGTCCAGTACGACGAGATCCAGTTCACGAAGGCGGACCGCATCCTGCGCGGCATCAGCCTCGGGCTCGCCAAGACGCAGCGGGCACTCGCCGAGCTGCGCCAGAAGGGCCTCGCCGAGTAGACGTGGCTATCCTGTGGGTATGCCGACGTATCAGCGGCTCGGTGATGTTCCGCGCAAGCGTCATATCCAGTTTCGAGACAACGGGACGCTCCTGACCGAGGAGGTGTTCGGCCTCGAGGGCTTCTCGGGGAACGAGTCGATCCTGTACCACCTCCAGTCCCCCTGCCGCATTCGCGAGCTGGGCGACTTCCAGCCGATCGAGCGCGACGAGTGGGTGCCCGACGCGCACGCGCACCGGCATTTCCGCACCTATGACGAGACCCCCGAGGGCGGCGACGCGATCTCCGGCCGGCAGCTCCTGATGTGGAACGAGGACGTCGAGATCTCGCTCGCGCGACCGAGCGAGGCGATGGAGTTCTTCTACCGGAACGGCGAGGGCGACGAGGTGATCTTCGTCCACGAGGGCTCGGGCACGCTCGAGACGATCTTCGGCGACCTCCCCTACCGCGAGGGCGACTACGTCGTCGTCCCGCGCGGAACGACGTACCGCTTCGCCGCGCGGGGACCGCAGCGCCACCTCGTCTTCGAATCGCCGGGGCTGATCGAGATCCCGCGCCGCTACCGCAACGAGTACGGGCAGCTGCTCGAGCACGCGCCGTACTACCACCGCGACATCCATCCGCCGGCCGAGCTGCACACGCACCGCGACCGCGGTGACCACGTCGTCAAGGTGCGGGTCCGCGACGGCTACCAGACGTACGTTCTCGACTACCACCCGTTCGACGTCGTCGGCTGGGACGGGTACGTCTACCCGTGGACCTTCAACATCGACGACTTCGAGCCGATCACGGGCCGCATCCACATGCCGCCGCCCGCGCACCAGACCTTCCAGGGGCAGAACTTCGTGATCTGCTCGTTCTGCCCGCGCAAGCTCGACTTCGACCCGCTGGCGATTCCGATTCCCTACCACCACTCGAACGTGAACTCGGAGGAGATGATCTATTACGTCTCGGGCAACTTCTCCTCGCGGAAGGCGGTCGAGGTCGGCTCGGTGACCTTGCATCCCTCGGGCATCCCGCACGGTCCGCACCCCGGGCTCGCCGAGAAGGCGATCGGATTGACCGAGACGCACGAGCTCGCCGTCATGTGCGACACGTTCCACCCCCTGCGGCTGACGACGTTCGCGCGCAGCCTGGATGACGGAACCTACGCCTACTCGTGGTACGAAGAGCCGGGCACGGAGAGCCGCGACGAGGACCCCGCCGGGGTCACGAGTCACCTCTGAGGCTCGTCGTCGACTGGGACGGGACCGTCACCGAGCGCGACTCGCTGGTGGCGGTGCTCGAGCGGTTCGGCGACTGGGAGGAGTGTCAACGGCTCGGCGACCTGCTCTTCCGCGGCGAGATCACACTGCACGAGGAGATCGACCGGCAGTTCGCGACCGTGACTGCGCCACTCGAGGACGTCGTCCACTGGGTGGTCGAGAACGTGGTCGTCCGGGCCGGGTTGCCGGAGCTGGTCGAGCGGTTCCGACCGCTCGTCGTCTCGAGCGGGCTCCACGAGCTGATCGAGCCGGTCCTCGCCCGGGAGGGGGTCGAGGTCGAGCTGCTCGCGAACAGAGCGTTGCCGAGCCGGGACGGCTGGCGGATCGTCTGGCGCGACCAGGTCGTCTGCGCGGTGTGCGGCCAGCCGTGCAAGCGGGGCACGCTGCCGGCCGGGAACAGCGAGATCGTCTACGCCGGCGACGGCTACTCGGACCGCTGCGCCGCACTCGCAGCAGACCGCGTCTTCGCCCGGCGCGGCCTGGCCGCGTACCTCGACGAGCAGGGCGTCGCGTACGAGCCGTTCGACGACCTGCACCAGATCGTCGCGGCGCTGGCCGATCCCAAGTAACAGAGTGTTACGAGGCCCGTCTGCCGCTCAGCCATGCGTCGTCGCGAGCAAGTAACAGAGTGTTACAAGGCTAGGACGTCGATCGCGTAAGGGCGCGCGGGGGAACCGGACGTCGACGGTTATCGGGTCGGTCTTCGCGTCGCGGAGCCCTCGCCGAAGGCCGTGCCGACTCCGTCGCCCGCAGCCGCCCTGCGGCGAGCACGCGGAGGAGCGCCCGGATCTCGGGGATCGACGAGCCGCCGGCGGTCACGCAGCGATGATGCCCCCGTGCCCCTGGTCGCGCTGCCCCAGCCCTACGACTTCGACGTCTCGACGGAGCGCTACCGCGCCTTCGGGCCGGACGTCGCCAACCTCTGGCACGAGGGCGGCCTCCACCGGGTGATCGGTGGGCGAGAGGTGCGCGTCGAGGCGGCACCGGGCGGCGTCCTCGTCGAGCCGCTCGACGCCGCGATCGAGGCCGAGGTGCGGATCCTGCTCGGCGAGCCGTTCGACCTGACGGGATTCTACGCCTGGACGGCCGGAGCCGATCCGATCGTCCGGCGGCTCGCGGTCGCGCTCCGCGGCTTCCGGCCGCCGCTCGGGCCCGACCCGTTCGAGAGTCTCGTCGGCTCGATCACGGCGCAGCAGGTCTCGCTCTTCGCCGCGTTCGCGATCCGCAACCGGCTGGTCGAGCGCTTCGGCGAGCGGGCCGAGCGGGCATGGGCGTTCCCGGCGCGGGAGCGAATCGCCCGGGCGACCGAGGACGAGGTCGTCGGCGTCGGCTTCTCGCGCCGTAAGGCCGAGTACCTGATCGGCCTCGCCAGGTCGGACCTCGACCTCGACGGGCTGGCCGAGCTTCCCGACGAGGAGGTGAAGGCGCAGCTGACCGCGCTCCGCGGCTTCGGCGAGTGGACCGCCGACTGGTTCCTCGCGAGGCATCTCGCCCGGCCGCGCGCCTGGCCCGCCGGCGACCTCGGCCTGCGCAAGGCGGTCGTCGCCTTCTATGGTGAGGTCGATGTCCGCCAGACCGGCGAGCGCTTCGAGCCGTTCAAGAACCTGGTCGCCCACTACCTCCTCACCGGCCTGAGGGTGGTCGGCGCGTGAAGGTGCGGCTCGCGACCGAGGCCGACGAGGCCGTCCTCCGCGAGCTCTGGGAGGAGTTCGAAACGGAGGTGCCGGCGCCGCCGGAGTTCCTCGAGACGTGGGCCGAGGAGTGGGTCGACGTCGCCGCCGACATCGGCGGCCGGGGAGCCGTCTACCTGGCCGAGGACGACGACGGAGCCGTCGGCGTCGTGCGCGCGACCATGCGACCGACGGACGTGTGGCACATCGTGCTGGCGCACGTCCGCCCGCGTGCGCGTCGCCTGGGCGTGCTGAAGGCGCTGATGCGGGAGGCGCTTCGCGAAGGACGAGACCGCGGCTCGCGGCGGATCAGCCTGGACGTGCTCGCGGCGAACGAGGTCGCGGTCACGGTCTGGCGCGGGCTCGGCTTCGAGCCCGAGCAGCTCTATCTGGCCGCACCGCTCGATCTCGTCGAGCAGCGGGTCGGCACCGGCAATCGCCCGCCGTCGCAGGGCGCCGTCTACGTCCAGACCGACGACCGGGACGCGGTCGAACGGGCGGTCGGCAAGTACCTGCCCAGGATCGGCCGTTCGGCCTCGACGACCGTGTCGGCGCCGGCGAACGGCTGGATCCGCGTGGACGACGAGCTCGGCAACCGCGACCCGAGGGCGCTCCGCCGCCTCGCCCGCGAGCTGTCCCTGGCGCTCGGGGCGATCGTCCTCTCGCTCGGGATCGAGGAGGGCGCGGTCGTCCGCTACGCGCTCTGGGACCGCGGCGGCGTCGCCGACGAGTACGCCTCGGTTCCCGAGTACTTCGGCCCGCTGCCCCCCGGGGACGTGGTCGCGCTCGGCGCCAACCCGACCGTCACGCAGCGGTTGACGGGCGCCGATCCGGCGCGGGTGAAGGCGGTCGCCCTCACGGCGGCGACGCCCGAGGCACTTCCGCCGCCCGAGGAGCTCCTCCGCCGGCTGGCGGAGGTGCTCGGGGTAGGCTCCGAGCGGTGATCACGCTCTACGACGCCGACCGGTGCCCCTACTGCGCGCGTGTGCGGATCGTCTTCGCCGAGAAGGGTGTCGAGTACGAGACGGTCAGGGTCGACCTCTCCGACCGCCCCGCCTGGCTGTACGACAAGAACCCGCTCGGCAAGGTGCCCGTGCTCGAGGAGGACGCGTTCGTCCTGCCCGAGTCCGACGTGATCATGGAGTACCTCGAGGAGCGGTACCTCGAGCCTGCGCTCCTCCCGGCCGACCCGGCGGCCCGCGCGATCGCCCGCCTCGAGATCAAGCGATTCGACGACGCTCTCGGCGATGCGTACTACGCGCTCAAGCGCGGGGAGGGGGGCGCGGAGGAGCGGCTGGCGCGGTGCCTGTCGTTCCTCGACCTGCGCGCCGCCGGCGAGACACGCGAGTACGACCTCGCCGACATCGCCTACGTTCCCTGGCTGATCCGGCTTCGCGACCAGCTCGGCTTCGATCTCGCGCCGTTCGAAGCGCTCGGAGCGAGGCTCGACGAGCTGCTCGAGCGGCCCGCGATCGCCGCGGAGCTCGACGTGGTCGCCGCCCTGCCGAGACGATGAGGCTCGCTCTCCTCCACGCGCTCCCGTTCGACGGCCGGATGTGGGAGCCGCAGCTCGATGCGCTCGCCGAGCACGAGGTGCACAGCCCGACGCTCTACGAGCTCGGTTCGACCTTCGACGACTGGGCGCTCGGCGTCCTCCAGCAGATTCCGGGCAAGCTCGTCGCCGTCGGAGCGTCGATGGGCGGCTACACCGCCTGCGCGATCGCGCGTCTGGCGCCGGAGCGGCTGGAGGCGATCGTCCTCGTCGGCTCGCGCGCCGACGCCGATCCGCCCGAGCGCGCGCCGCTGCGCGAGGAGTGGATTCGGATCGCGGGCGAACAGGGCGGCGAGGGCCTCTGGGAGGCGGCGGCGAAGGGCTTCTTCACCACGCAGGCGGATCCGGACGTCGTCGAGCGGGCGCACCGGATCGCCGTCGACCAGGACCCCGAGGATCTCGTCCGTGCGGTCGAGGCGATCCGCGACCGGCCCGACTCGACGGAGGCGGTGGCGAGCGGGATTCCGCTCCTCGTCGTCGCCGGGGCGGATGACGGGTTGATCGCTGCGGAGGTCGCGCGCGGGCTTGCCGCCGCCTCGCCGAACGGACGCGTCGAGGTGATCGAGGGCTGCGGCCACCTGCCGAGCATGGAGCGTCCGGGCGACTTCAACCGGATCCTGAGCTCGTTCCTGGGGGCGCTGTGAACGAGCTTCCTCCCGTCGTCGACGCGACCTGGGTCGAGGAGCATCTGGGCGAAGAGCGGCTCCTGCTCGCCGACGTACGGGGCCCGAACGCGCACACGCGCGGCCATCTGCCGGGCTCGATCCCGCTCGTGCTCGGCTCGCCGCCGCCCGTGACCGACCAGGAGGTGCTCGAGGAGCTGGCGTCCGAGGTCGGGCTGCGGCTCCGGCGGCACGGCGTCACCGGCGAGGAGCGGCTCGTGCTCTACGACGGCGGCGACTGCATCGGCGCGAGCGCGTCGGCCCAGCTCGCCGAGCTCGCCGGGCACCCCGCGGTCGCGGTGCTGGCCGGCGGCCTTGCGTCCTGGAGCGGTGACCTCGAACAGGGGGTGGTGGACTTGGACAAGAACCGCAACGAGCTCGACCCGCGTTTCGAGGCCGTGCCGACGCTCGACGAGCTGCGCGGGCGGCTGGACGATGCTGAGCTGACGATCGTCGACGTGCGTCGCAACGACGAGTTCGCCGGCAAGGGCGGCTATCCGTGCGACCCGCGTCAGGGGCACATCCCGGGTGCGCGGCACGTCGAGGTCGACAGCCTCTTCGTCGCGCCCGGCACCCCTCGGGCGCCGGAGGAGATCCGCCGGCTCGTCGGCGCTCCGGAGGGGGCCGAGGTCGTGGCGTACTGCCACTCGGGCTCGCGCTCGGCGCTGGCGTCGATGGCGCTTCGCTCGGCCGGCTACCGCGCGCGCAACTATCCGGGCTCGTGGCACGAGTGGTCGCGCCACGACGATCTGCCGATCGAGCGCTAGGCCGGGACGGCGGCGCGCTCGGCGACTTCGAGGAAGGCGCCGGCGAGCTCGCGGCCGGCGCGGTTCCAGTCGTCGATCTTCTCCGCCGTCTCCTGCGCGAGCGCGGCCCGGTCCGGGACGGGGAAGTCCTCCTCGTCCGCGAGCCAGAGGGAGACGGTGTCGCGGGTCACCTCGGCGTGGAACTGGATCCCCCAGGCGGCCTCGCCGAGGCGGAAGCCCTGGTTGCAGCGGGGGCTGCGCGCAAGCTCCTCGGCCCCGGCCGGCAGGTCGTAGGTGTAGTAGTGCCAGCTGAAGGCGTCGAGGACCGGGGGCAGGCGGGAGAAGACGGGGTCGGCGGCGGCGGCGGCGGTCAGCTCGACCTCCAGCCAGCCGATCTCCGGCCCGTCCGGCAGTGGATAGACGGCGGCCCCCTCTGCCTTTGCGATCAGCTGGACACCGAGGCAGACCCCGAACAGCGGCACGTGCTGGCCGAGCAGCCGCTGGATGAACAAGTTCTCCTCGCGCAGCCACGGGTGGCGGTCGTCTTGGTCGGCGTGCATCGCGCCACCGAAGACGAAGACCGCGCCGTAGTCGTCGATCGGCCGGGGAGGCGGCGTACCCCAGGCGAGACTCCACTCCTCGATCCGGTGCCCGGCGTGCTCCACCGCCTCTGCGAACGTCCCCGCCCGCGCGTTCGTGCCGTGGATGACGGCGAGGACGTTCACACCTGCAACTCTAACTGGCCCGTCTCCGGAGGCTCGATCGCGCCCGTGGCCGGAAGCTCGCGCTCGTCGAGCAGGCTGCGGAGGATCCGGGCGCTCCGGGGGGCGTAGTCGTAGCGGTTGTTGTTCATCAGCGCGTAGACCTCCTCCGAGCGCTCGGCGAGCTCGGCGAGCGGCTCGACCCATTCCCCGAGCTCGTCCGGCGAGTACATCCAGTCGAACCGCTCCGCGGACGTCCTTCCCTTCAGGTTCCACGTGCGCCAGTTGCGCCCGTGGAAGCGCACGTAGGCGACCGGGTGGGTCGCCGCCGCGATCCGGGGGAGGACGTTGCTCGCGCGGGTGCGCGGCGAGTCGACCGAGACGAATGCGAGCCCTCGCTGCTCGAGAAACGAGAAGGTGTCCGGGCGCTCGTCCTCGTCGAGCCACGAGCGGTGGCGGAACTCGACGAGCGGAACGAGCGGAGCGAGGAGCGGGGCCGCGGCCGCGAGCTCATCCTTCGCAGCCGCCGACTTCACGAACCGCGGCGGATACTGGAGGAGCACGCCGCGGAGCTTGCCCGCCTGCTCGAGCGGCGACAGCGCCTCCCGGAAGTCGGCGAACGCCTGCTCGCGGTCGGCCTCGCGATGGCCGGTCATCTCCCCGCTCGCCTTGACGTGGAACACGAAGCCCTCGGGGGTACGCTCGGCCCACTTCGCCGCCGTCTCGGGCGACGGCAGGTGGTAGAAGGGCGAGTCGACCTCGACCGTGTCGAAGCGTTCGGCGTAGTAGGCGAGGCGCGCCGCCGGGGAGGACACGCCGCGTGGATACCAGCGCTTGACGAGGCCCTCGTCTGCCCAGCTGCAGGTGCCGAGACGGATCGGCGTCATCGCGACGAGCATAGGGAACGTAGGATCACCCGCGATGGACTCGCGCCCCGTCGGCGTCTTCGACTCGGGCATGGGCGGGCTCACCGTCCTGCACGAGTGTCTCGTGACGATGCCGCACGAGGACTTCGTCTATCTCGGGGACGGCGCGCGACTGCCCTATGGGCCGCGGCCGCTGCCGGAGGTGGCCCGGTTCGCGCACGAGATCGGCGCCTTCCTGGAGGCGCAGGGCGTGAAGCTGATTCTGGTCGCCTGCAACACGGCGACCTCGGCCGCCCTGCCGGAGCTGCAGGAGTCGCTGTCGGTGCCCGTCGTCGGCGTGATCACACCCGAGGCCCACGCGGCCGTGCAGGCGACGCGAAACCGGCAGATCGGCCTTCTCGCCACGAAGGCGACGGTGTCGTCGGGTCGCTACGAGCGGCTGGTGCGCACGCTCGACGCCGGGGCACGGATGACCTCGGTCGCCTGCCCGCGGCTCGTCCCGCTGATCGAGAGCGACGATCCGTTCGGACCCGAGACGGTCGAGGCGGTGCGCGAGTACGCCGGAAGGCTGAAGGAGGCGGACGTGGACACGGTCGTCCTCGGCTGCACGCACTATCCGCTGATTCGCCCCATCTTCCAGCGGGTGTTCGGCCGCGGCGTCACGCTCGTCTTCTCGGCCGAGGAGACGGCGCGGGAGGTTGCTGAGACGCTTGCCCGCAAGGGGATCGAGAACGCGGACGGCCGCGAGGGCGCCTACCGGTTCCTGACCACCGGGGACCGGGAGACCTTCCGCATCATGGGCGCGCGCTTCCTTCAGCTCCCGATCGGCGAGGTCGAGCAGGTCCCGGTCGCGGAGCTCGAGGCCACGGCGGGGACAGGCTTCAGCGTGTCCGTCGGTGAGGTCTGACGTGAGTCGCGCCGACGGCAGACGGCCCGACCAGCTGCGGCCGCTGGAGATCGTCCCCGACTACCTCGAGCAGCCGCACGGGGCGGTGCTCTTCTCACAGGGAAAGACGCGCGTGCTCTGCACGGCGTCGATCGAGGAGAGCGTGCCGCGCTGGATGTCCGGGCGCGGCGCGGGCTGGATCACGGCCGAGTACTCCCTGCTACCCGCGTCGACCGGCCAGCGCACCCGGCGCGAGGCGTCGTCCGGGCGCCAGAAGGGTCGCACCGTCGAGATCCAGCGCCTGATCGGGCGCGCGGTGCGCGCCGTCACCGACTTCGAGGCGCTCGGCGAACGGACGCTCTGGCTCGACTGCGACGTCCTCCAGGCGGACGGCGGCACGCGCTGCGCCGCGATCTCCGGCTCGTACGTCGCGGCCAGGCGAGCGCTCGACCGCTTCGGGCTCTCGAAGGCGATGCCCGGCTCGGTCGCGGCGGTGTCGCTCGGGATCGTCGGCGGCGAGCTGCTGCTCGACCTCGACTACGTGGAGGACTCGAGCGCGGACGTCGACCTGAACGTGGTGATCACCGGGGATGGACGCCTCGTCGAGGTGCAGGCGACGGCGGAGCAGGTCCCGTTCGGGCGCGATCAGCTCGACGAGCTCCTCGACCTGGCGGCGACGGGGATCGAGCGGATCGCGGCCGCCCAGCAGGAGGCAGCGGATGCTCCTCGCCGCTGACCTGTCCTCGCTCGGCTGGGACGACACCCTCCTCCGCCTGGGGGTGGCGGCGGTGCTCGGCGGGGTGATCGGGCTCGAGCGCGAGCTGGACGAGAAGGCCGCCGGCCTGCGCACGCACATGCTCGTCTCCGCCGGCTCGGCGCTGTTCACGCTGGTCTCCGCGTACGGGTTCGCGGGCATTCTCGGCGAGAGCGGTCCGCAGGTGCTCGTCCGCCTCGACCCCTCGCGGATCGCGGCGCAGATCGTCACCGGGGTCGGCTTCCTCGGCGCCGGGGTGATCTTCCGTCAGGGCTTCTCGATCCGCGGTCTCACCACCGCTGCGAGCCTCTGGGTCGTCGCCGCGGTCGGGATGGCGGCCGGCGCCGGCTTCTGGCAGGGAGCGGTGATCGCGACCGGAGTCGGGCTCGTCAGCCTGCGCCCGCTCGAGTGGCTGAAGGCGCGGGCGATCTCGCAGCGTGCAGCGACGCGGCTCTGGGTGGAGCTCGTCGAAGACGCCTCGGCCGGGCCCGTCCTCGAGGCGGCCGAGCGCTACGGCGACCTCCTGGCGCTCCGGCGCGACGGGAAGCGGGTGGAGATCGAGCTACGGCTCGACCGAGGTCGGATGAGCCCCGCGCTCGATGCCGTCGCGGCCCTCGGCGAGGTCGAGGAGGCGCGCTGGGAACGTTGATCCTCTGTTCGCGGAACCCGCACAAGCTGCGCGAGCTTCGTGCCGCCTTCACCGGCTGGGAGATCGAGCCGCTCGACGCGCAGGGCTATCCGGAGGAGACCGGCGCGACCTACGAGGAGAACGCGCGCGGCAAGGCTCGCTTCGGCCGGCCGCTGGCGCCGGCCGACGCCTGGGTCGTCGGCGAGGACGCGGTGATCGAGGTCGAGGCGCTCGGCTGGGGGCCGGGCCCGCGATCGGCCCGCTGGTCGGAGCAGCCGATGGAGGACGTGCTCGGGGCGGCGGGCGGAGACGGCCGCGCGCGGTACCGGTGCGTGATCGTTGCGATCGACCCCGAAGGCCAGGAGGTCGTCGCGACCGGGCGTCTGGATGGGCGCATCGCGCGTGAGCCGCGCGGCTCGGAAGGATTCGGCTACGACCCGATCTTCGTCCCCGAGGGGGAGGAGCAGACCGTCGCCGAGCTCGGAGACGCGTGGAAGAGCCGCCACTCCGCCCGCGCGCGGGCGGCCGCGGTGTTCCGCGACGCGCTCGACCGCTGAGTCACGGAACCGTGCGGAACCCCTCCGCCCGCGCGGCCTCCGTCAAGCGCCGATCGAAGCACACGAAGTCGCTCAGGTCCGGGTCCGCCTCGCGCGCGGTCAGCGCGGTTGCGAGCTGGACAGCGTCGAGCGATCTGAGCGGATGGAGCGCCAGGAGTCGAGCCGCGGAGTCGACGACGTCGTCCCGGGCGCCGACGACCGCGAACGAGCCGTCGAACCACTCCCACTCGAACGCCTCGACGAGCGTCGCGGCGTGCTCGCTCGAGAGCTGGCCGAGCCGATGCTTGCGCCAGATCGCTCCCGGTACCTCGACACGCGCGAGCTGGGAGACGACGATGTCCGAGAGGCGGCGGACGAGGCTCGCGCCGGCCTCCTCCGCGTAGCGTTTCACCAGCGCCGAGCTGTCGCAGAAGACGCTCAGTCGCGTGCGTCCGCGACCAGCTTCGAGAGCGGCGTGCCTCGACCGGCGGCGCGGCGGGCGTGGCGGACACGGTCGGGGCTCGGTCGCGTCCGGCGGGCCGGCAGGGCCGTCGTGACGAGCAGACCTGCCCGGGCGAGGCGCGCCCGAGTCCGCTCCGCGTCCGAGCCGGCGAGGTCGGGGTCGGTTGCCGCTTGCAGCACAGTCACGACCCAGCCGTTCACGCTCTGGTCGAGCGCGCTCGCATGCGCCTTGACATGTTGCGCGAGCTGTTCGTCGAGCCTGATCGTCAGCTGCGGCATGCATTCATGCTAGCAATCAGGAGTGCATCATTCTCGGCGCCGCGCGCGCATCCAGTTGAACTCGGCCCCGAAGACGATCACGTTCGCCATCACGTACAGCCAGATCAGGAGGAGGGCCGGGCCGCCGAAGGCCTGCGCGGCCGGCACGTGGCGCGACAGGCCGACGTAGATCGGCAGCACCTGGAACGTCGCCTCGAGCGCGATCGTCGAGACCAGGGCGCCCAGCAGCACTGCGCGAATCGTCAGGGCCGTGTTCGTCAGGTACCGGTACGCCGAGACGAGGAACAGGAACACGGCGATCGTCGACACGATCACCGAGAGGACGTAGGCGACGATCGTGTTGCCGAGGAAGCTGGGCGCGAACCGGTTGAGGAGCTGGGCGCCGAACGAGCCGACGAGCAGGCCGGCGAACAGGATGACGAGCGACGTCAGCATGAAGACGAAGGCGAGCGCCTTTCCGTGCAGGAAGCTGCGATTCGGTCGCCCGTAGACGATGTTGAACGCCGACTCGAGCACGCTGAAGAGGGACAGCGACGACCAGAGGAGAAAGCCCCCGCCGATCAGCCCGAGCGACTTCGCGTTGTCCTGGATCGCGTGGATCACCGCGACGATGCTCGAGATCGACGCGCCGGGGAAGATCCGCTGCAGCTCCGTGACGAAGTAGCTCGACTCGCTCGCCCGGCCCGACAGGCCGAGCAGCGCGAGCGCGAGAAAGAGCAGGGGAACGAACGAGAGGAGCGCGAAGTAGGCGATCATCGCCGCCAGGTGCGTGCCCCGGTCGGCGAAGAATTTGGCGAAGGTCTTCCGAATATTCACTGTGTTAGCGTGTGCCGCCGATGGACGCCGCGCAAGCGCTATCGGATCTGACGGAGATCTCGTCCCAGATCGAGGCTGCGCTCGTCCTCGATGCGGACGGCTCGACGATGGCAGCGACGCTGGACGGCACGCCCGCGACAGACCTCGCCGGGGCCGTCCAGGAGCTCCTCGCAGCCGCCGCCCGCGCCGCCGACGGCAAGGAGGTGGCGCAGCTCGAGGCGGCGACCACGGCCGGCAGCGTATTCGTCGTCACGGCCGGCGGCCGCACGATCGCCGCGACGACCGGCCCGGAGCCGACCGTCGGGCTCGTCTTCTACGACCTGAAGAGTTGCTTGCGGAGCCTCGCCGCGGAGGAGAAGCCGAAGCCGAAACCCAGACCGAGGCGAACGACGCGAAAGTCCGCAGCTGCGACGCCGGAGACGAGCGAGGGGGAGACCGATGGCCCGTCGTAGGATCCTGACGGGCTTCCTGCTCACGGCCGGCTCGCTCGCGGGCACGGTCTTCTACCGGCGCCGGGCCTCCAGCCGTCGCGAGCGCGTCGACCTCTACTTCGACGACGGCTCGATGGTCTCGCTGACCGAGGGCTCGCCGGAGGCGGCGACGGTGCTGCCCCTCGCCCGCCGCGCTCTCGACATCGTCCGCGGCTAACCGGTGGACGATGCGGCGCTGCTCGTCGCGCTCCGCGAGCATGCCTATCTGGAGGGCGACTTCGTCCTTCGCTCTGGGAAGCGCTCGCCCTACTACCTCGACAAGTACCGGTTCGAAACCGTCCCCGACCTGCTGGAGGCGCTCGGAGCCCGCCTGGCGGAGAAGGTCGCCGAGCTGGAGCCGGATGCCGCGCGGCTCGCCGGCCCCGAGCTCGGCGCCGTCGCGCTCGCCGCGGCGGCGTCCCTCGCCTCGCGGCTTCCGTTCCTGATCGTGCGCGGCGAGGCGAAGGGGTACGGGACCGCGAACCGCATCGAGGGCGCCTTCGAGGAGGGGGAGCGGATCGTGCTGATCGAGGACGTCGTCACATCGGGCGGCGCGGCGGCCGATGCCGTCCGAGCCGTACGCCAAGCTGCCCTCGAATGCCGCACGGCAATCTGCGTCATCGATCGGGAGGAGGGCGGTGTCGACACCCTCGCGCGCATCGGCGTGCGCCTGCATCCGCTGTTCCGTGCGGCGGAAGTCGTCCTTGGGCGGTAGCGTTCCGCAAAGCCGCATGGTTGAGCGGAAACCGTATGAGTGCTAGCGTCCGCCCGATCATCCATCCCGTCCAGAGGAGGAGCTAGGTGACCAAGCAGGAGTTCGTCGACGCAGTGTCGCAGCGCAGTGGGTTGAACCGCCGCGAGGCAGGGCAGGCCGTCGACGCCGTGCTCGACACGATCACGGACGCGCTGAAGCGGCGCGATTCCGTCAGCTTCACCGGTTTCGGAAAGTTCGCGACGTCCGAGCGCAAGGAGCGCATGGGCGTGAACCCGCGGAATCCGAGCCAGAAGGTCCACATCCCGGCCGCGACGGTGCCGAAGTTCACCGCGGGGAGCTCGCTGAAGCAGGTCGTCCGCGGCGGCTGAGCGGACGGAGAGCTCTCCTCCGAATCGAGCCGAGGGCCGCCCGGAGTAGGTATCGGGCGGCCCTCGGCGTACTCTGATGGCGATGGAAGCAGGAGTCACCGTCGCGACCACCGCCTTCGCCGACCGGGTCGCCGGGGCCGTCGAGCAGAAGCACAGCCAGCTCGTCGTCGGTCTCGACCCGCGGCTCGACCTGCTCCCCCTGGAGCTCCGCGGCGATGCCCATCTCGGCCGGCCGGCGGCAGCCGAGGCGACCGCCAGATTCTGCTGCGGGATCATCGACGCGGTCGCTCCGAGCGTGGTCGGAGTGAAGCCGCAGCTCGCGTTCTTCGAGCTGCTCGGCAGCGACGGGATCGCCGCGTTCGAGCGGGTCGTCGGATACGCGCGGTCCGCCGGCCTGCTCGTGATCGTCGACGGAAAGCGCGGCGACATCGGCTCGACCGCGCGCGCGTACGCCGATGCGTACCTCGAGCCCGGTCAGTGGCGGGAGCCGATCGCCGACGCCATGACCGTGAATACGTACCTGGGCCGCGACTCGCTCGAGCCGTTCGTCGCCGCCTGCCGTCGCGGCGGGGGCGGCATCTTCTGCCTCGTCAAGACATCCAATGCCGGGAGCAGCGACGTGCAGGATCTGGCGCTCTCCGACGGGCGTCCGCTCTGGCAGCAGGTCGCGCTGCTCGTCCAGGAGCTCGGCGAGGAGATCGTCGGCGAATGCGGGCTGTCGAGCGTCGGGGCCGTCATCGGCGCGACCTATCCACGCGCGGTCGGCGAGGCGAGGAAGCTCCTGCCGCAGTCGATTCTGCTCCTCCCCGGCGTCGGCGCGCAGGGAGCGACGCCCGCCGACATCGCCCGTGCGTTCACGAGCGGGCCGGCGAGCGCGCTCGTCAGCTCGTCGCGCTCGGTGATGTACGCCTGGCGAGACGGCGAGGAGGACTGGCGCTCCGCCGCCGCTGCCGAAGCCGCCCGGCTGAGTCACGACGTGTGGGCCGTCTCGGGCTGGTGAACCGGCGGCTGCTGGCGCGCTACGTCGCGCCGGCAGCGTTTCTCCTGGCGGTGACCGGGGTCGTCCTGCTCGTGCGGTCGGGCATCCGCTCCGACGGGACCCCGGCGGCGACGACGACGGCCGCCGCGTCGACACTCGCCGCGACGACCGGCCGCGGGCCGCGCCCCTCGGTGCCGAAGCGCTACTACCTGATCGCGAGCGGAGACACCCTCGACGCGATCGCCGCCCGGTTCACGACCACCGTCGCCAAGCTCATGGCGCTCAATCCGGGCATCGAGCCGACCGCGCTCAGACCCGGCGAGACGATCCGGGTCCGGTAGCGCTACCCTTCCCGGCCGTGAAGCTTCGGTCGGCGCTTCTTGCGACGGCCCTCCTGCTCTCCGCCCAGGCCGCGACCGCGGGCGTACCGCAGGTGACCGGTCGGGCGTACCTCGTCCAGAACGGCGTCAACGGGGAGGTCCTCGCGCGCAGTCACGACCACGAGCGTCTTCCGATCGCGAGCATCACCAAGCTGATGACGGTGCTGGTCGCCCTCCGGCACGCGCGCCTCGACGACGTCGTCACGGTCTCCCGGGGAGCGGCGGAGGTGGGCGAGTCGTCGATCTACCTCCAGAAGGGCGATCAGCTCACCGTCCGCGACCTCGTCGAGGCGGCGCTGATCCAGAGCGCCAACGACGCGGCGGTCGCGCTCGCCGAGCACGTCGCCGGCAGCCAGTCTGCGTTCGTGGCGATGATGAACGCGGAGGCGGAAAAGCTGGGGCTCCACGACACGCACTTCGCCAACCCGGACGGGCTCGACGCCCCCGGGCACTACTCGAGCGCCCACGACGTCACCCGTCTCGCTCGGATCGCGATGAAGAACCCGGTGATCCGCGCCGCCGTCGGACACAGCACCGAGACGATCTCGGGCGGCCGGACGCTGACGACCTGGAACGACCTGCTCGACACGTATCCGGGCGTCTTCGGCGTGAAGACCGGACACACCTCCGGTGCCGGCTGGTCGGAGGTCGCCGCCGCCCGCTCCCACGGCGTGGTCGTGTACGCGACGCTTCTCGGTGGCGCGACCCGAGACGGCAGGAACGCCGATCTGGCCGCGCTGCTCACCTGGGGCCTCTCCCGCTACCGGACCGTGAACGTGATCTCGCCCGATCGGGTCTACGCAACCGCGACGGCGCCGTACGGGCGTAGGGCTCTCTTCCTCGTCGCCGGCGCGCGGGCGACGCGGCTCGTGCGGGTCGATCGACCGCTCGTCGAGCGCGTGGTCGCCCCGACCGTCGTCTCGCTGCCGGTGCGGAAGGGCGAGCGGCTCGGCGCGGTGCGTGTGTACGCCGGCTCGAGGCTCGTCGCCAGCCGGCCGCTCGTCGCCGCCCGGTCGATCGAGGAGCCGGGTTTCGTCGGACGCTCCGAGTGGTACGCGGGACGGGCCGTCCATCACGTCGCGGGGTGGTTCACCTGAGCCGACTGGTCGTCACCGTCACCCTCAACGCTGCGATCGATCGCACGCTGACCGTGCCGAACTTCCAGCTCGGCCAGCGGCATCGGGCAAGCGAGGGGGTCACGCTCGCCGGCGGCAAGGGGATCAACGTCGCCCGGGCGCTGAAGCACCTCGGCGTTCCGGTCGTCGCGACCGGGCTCGCCGGCGGGCGCACGGGAACCCGGATCGTCGAGGAGCTGACCGGCGAGGCGATCCTGAACGACTTCGTCCGGATCGCCGACGACTCGCGCACGTCGACAGCCGTCGTCGATCCGACGAGCGGCTCCTACACGGAGATCAACGAGTGGGGCCCGCACGTCGAGGAGGAGGAGCTCCAGATCCTGCTCGAGAAGCTCCGGTACCTCTCGCGGGGGGCGGACTTCGTCGTGCTCTCGGGCTCGCTCCCTCGCGGCGTCGACGGGGGCTTCTACGCGGAGCTGATCCGCGAGCTCGGCCGCCTTCAGGTTCCGACCGTGCTCGACTCCGAGGCCGAGCCGCTCCGCCTCGGGCTCGAGGCCGAGCCGTTCCTCGTCTCGCCCAACCAGCGCGAGGCCGAGGCGCTCGTCGGTCAGGAGTTCTACGAGCAGCAGGACTTCGCCTTCGCCCTCGAGCGCATCGCCGAGCTCGGCGCCCGCAACGTCCTGATCTCGAACGAAGGCGGCTGCTTTGCCCGCCTGCGGGAAGGGCGCACGATCCGCCGGTACCGTGCGCTCTCGCCGCAGGTCGAGCCGGTCTCCGCCGTCGGTGCAGGGGACGTCCTCCTCGCCGCCTTCATCGCAGCCCACGTCGACGGCAAGGCTCCCGAGGCGACGCTCCGGGACGCCGTCGCAGCCGCGACCGCCTCGACGCTCGAGCTCGGTGCCGGGCGGTTCGAGCCTCGCGAGATCGGCCGGCTCCACCCGGACGTCGAGGTCGCCGACCTCGAGGCCGTCCCGTCAGAGCGCTAAGCTTTTCTCCTTGGAAGGGCTGGAGCTAGGTCGCATCGAGGTCGAGCGCCTCCTCGCGCTCGAGGAGAAGTTCGCGAAGGAAGGGCTGGCGTTCGACGATGTCCTGCTCGTACCGGCCGAGTCAGAGGTGCTCCCGAACGACGTCTCGACCAGGACGCGCCTGACGCGGGAGATCGAGCTCGCGATCCCGATCGTCTCCGCGGCGATGGACACGGTCACGGAGGCACGCCTGGCGATCGCGCTGGCGCGTGCCGGTGGCCTCGGGATCATCCACCGGAACCTCTCGATCGAGGATCAGGTCGCCGAGGTCGACCGGGTGAAACGCTCCGAGGCGGGGATGATCGTCGAGCCCGTGACGCTGCCGCCCGACGCCCCCGTCTCCGAGGCGCTCGCGCTGATGGCGCACTACGCGATCTCCGGCGTCCCGATCACCGATGCCGGCGGGGTCCTCGTCGGGATCCTGACGAACCGCGACCTCCGGTTCGAGACCGACACGAGGCAGCCGGTCCGCGCGCTGATGACGAGCCGCGACCTCGTCACGGCGCCGGTCGGGACGACGCTCGCCGAGGCGGAGCGGATTCTCCACCGAAACAAGGTCGAGAAGCTCCCCGTCGTCGACTCCGACGGCCGCCTCAGAGGACTGATCACGGTCAAGGACATCTCGAAGCGTCTCGAGTTTCCCGATGCGACGAAGGACGACCAGGGCCGGCTCCGGGTCGGCGCGGCGGTCGGGGTCGGAAGCGACGCGATCGAGCGCGCCGAGGCGCTCGCCGACGCCGGGGTGGACGTGCTCGTCCTCGACACCGCTCACGGCCATTCGCGCGGCGTGCTCGAGATGGCCGCCGAGCTGTGTCGCCTCGACGTTCAGCTGGTCGCCGGCAACGTCGCCACCGGGCCCGCAGCAGCGGCACTGATCGCGGCAGGGGTGGACGGCGTGAAGGCGGGCGTCGGGCCCGGGGCGGCCTGCACGACGCGCGTCGTCGCGGGCGTCGGCGTCCCCCAGGTGACGGGCGTGTACGACTGCGCGCAGGTCTGCGCCGCGGACGGCGTCCCGTTGATCGCCGACGGCGGGATTCGCAACTCGGGCGACGCGGCGAAGGCGATCGCCGCCGGTGCCGACACGATCATGCTCGGCTCCGTCCTCGCCGGCACCGACGAGGCGCCGGGTGACGTGATCCTCGTGCAGGGCGAGCGATACAAGGAGTACCGGGGCATGGGCTCGCTCGGCGCGATGAAGGCGCGCTCGTTCTCGAAGGACCGCTACTTCCAGGGCGACGTCGAAGACGTCGACAAGCTCGTCCCCGAGGGGATCGAGGGACGCGTCCCGTACAAGGGCCCGGTCGGCCAGGTCCTGCACCAGCTCGTCGGCGGTCTGCGGCAGTCGATGGGCTACTGCGGGGTCGCGACGATCGCAGAGATGAAGGAGCGGACACGATTCGTCCGAATCAGCGCCGCGGGGCTCCAGGAGAGCCATCCGCACGACATGACGATCACGAAGGAGGCCCCGAACTATCGGCGCTGATGCGGCCCCCTCGGTGACCGCTGAGGTTGTTCGGCTGCCGACCTCGGAGCCGGCGCCAGAGGATCGCCCCGTCCTCGTCGTCGACCTGGGCGGCCAGTACTCGCAGCTGATCGCCCGCCGTGTCCGGGAGGCCCGCGTGTACTCCGAGCTCGTCGCGCACGGGACGAGTGCGGCGGCGCTACGTGCCCGGAACCCGGCCGCGTTGATCCTGAGCGGCGGCCCGGCGTCCGTCTACTCCGAGGGCGCTCCGAGGGTCGATCCGGAGATCTTCCGGCTCGGGGTGCCCGTGCTCGGAATCTGCTACGGGATGCAGCTGATGGCCCAGGAGCTCGGTGGCACCGTCGAGCGCACGGGCGCCTCGGAGTTCGGGAAGGCAGCGCTCCGCTTGCGCGGAGCGCTAGCCCAGAACCTCCCCGAGGAGCAAACCGTGTGGATGAGCCATCGCGACTCGGTGACCGCCCCCCCGCAGGGCGCGAGCGTCACCGCAGAGTCGCCGTCGACGCCGATTGCCGGATTCGAGGCCCCCGAGCGTGGGCTGTACGGCGTCCAGTTCCACCCCGAGGTCGTGCACACGCCGCACGGGCAGGACCTCCTGAAGAACTTCCTCTACGGCGTCGCGGGCGCGCGGCCGACGTGGACGCCGGCTGCAGTGATCGAGGAGCAGGTCGAGCGGATTCGCGCCCAGGTCGGCCGGGATCGAGTCCTGTGCGGCCTCTCCGGCGGCGTCGACTCGTCCGTCGCCGCGCTCCTGGTGCACAAGGCGGTCGGTGCGCAGCTCACCTGCGTCTTCGTCGACCACGGTCTTCTGCGCAAGGGCGAGGCGGCGCAGGTGACCGAGACCTTCGAGGGTCACTTCCACGTCCCCCTCGTCCACGTCGATGCGGCCGACCGGTTCCTCGTCCGGCTCGACGGCGTGACCGAGCCCGAGGAGAAGCGGTCGATCATCGGCGAGGAGTTCATCCGGGTCTTCGAGCAGGAGGCCGACCGCATCGGACGTACGCACTTTCTCGTTCAGGGGACGCTGTACTCCGACGTGATCGAGTCGGGCGGCACCGAGGGCGTTGCCGCGAAGATCAAGTCCCACCACAACGTCGGTGGGCTGCCCGACGACATGACGATGGAGCTGGTCGAGCCGCTGCGCGCGCTGTTCAAGGACGAGGTCCGCCGGGTGGGGGAGGAGCTCGGGCTGCCCGAGGCGATGGTCTGGCGGCACCCCTTTCCCGGCCCCGGCCTAGCGATCCGGATCATCGGCGACGTCACGAAGGAACGGCTCGAGATCCTGCGCGAGGCGGACGCGATCCTGCTCGAAGAGGTCCGCCGCGCCGGGCTCTACCGCGAGCTCTGGCAGTGCTTCGCCGTTCTCCCTGCGATCCGCTCCGTCGGCGTGCAGGGCGACGAGCGCACCTACGGCTACCCGATCGTGATCCGGGCGGTGACCTCCGAGGACGCGATGACCGCCGACTGGGCGCGACTTCCGCACGAGCTCTTGGAGACGATCTCGAGCCGGATCGTCAACGAGATCCCGGCCGTGAACCGCGTCGCCCTCGACCTCTCGTCGAAGCCGCCGGCGACGATCGAGTGGGAATGACGCTCGCTCCGCTCGCTTCACGGGGGGAACAGCCGGTTCCCCCCGTGAGCTCCCCTCCCTGAGCTGCTCGCACCATTGCCGCCGTCTCGGGCCGCGCCCGCACAGGTCGGGCGCGGCGGCGGTTCAAGGACAGCTGGAGCCGGTCGTTCGTTGTCGGTGCCGCCCTCCGTGAGGGACAGGCTTCAGCCTGTCCTGCTCTACGCACTCAGCGTCGCGACCGGATAGCGGGCACGGACGCCCTCGACGAATCCGGCCAGACGCTCGGCGAGGGCGGCATCGTGGATCTCGAGCACGTTCTCGGCGTTCTGCTCGCCGGAATGCGACAGGTTGAAGCTGCCGAGGAAGACGACGTCGTCCGCGACGGTCAGCTTCGCATGCATGTAGTCGTGCACGGTGCCCGGGCCCCACGGCGTCGAGCGCTTGCCCGCGAAGCGGCCGGAGTCGATCACCTGGTGGAGAAGCGGCAGCTTCCAGGACGAGACGCCGGTCGGGCCCCACTGGACGCGAACCTCCTCGATCTGGGTCTGGTCGACGGCGCCGAGGACTTCCACCTTCCCGTCCGCGATCACCTGAGCGAGCGTCGCCAGCACCGGCGCGGCGGTGATCACCGGTGAGCAGATCCGGACGCGTCGCTTCGCACGGCCGATGTGCTTCGCGATCCGGTGGGACAGAGCGTCGCCGAACCCGGGGCAGAACCACGGTCGCACCTCGACCCCGTCGATCTCGACCGGGCGCGGCTCGACCCCTCCGCTCGCCGATACGTCGCCCGTCGTCCAGAGCTGCTCGAAGTCGAGCGTGAACGCGTGGGCGAGCTCGGGCGACTCGACGACCGCGATCACGTTCTCCTCGCGTGACCACGAGTCGTCCGTCCAGTTGGAGGAGCCCGTCCAGACCGACGCGCGGTCACGGACCACGTACTTGTGGTGCATCAGGTCGGGGATCCCGGCGATCGGCTTCGTCGGGACGGTCAGCCGCTCGATGTCCTCGGGCGCGCACTGCGGCGGGGGCGGGACCGGGATCGGCGCCCGGAAGTCGGCGTTATAGGCGAGGCGCACGTCGACGCCGCGGTGCCCTGCCTGCTCGATCGTGTCGACGACGAGCTCCTCGAGCCCCGGTCCGAGCTTGAGGTCGTAGAGGGCGAGATCGAGCGAGGTCCGGGCGGCGGCAAGGAAGTCGCGAAGCGCCTGCGCGATCGTCAGCGGCTCCTGTCCGCCGTCCGTCAACGTCGTCACGTTCATGATCCCTGGATGATGGACTTCGCCGACATCCTCCGTCGCCGGAAGATGGTGCGCAACTACACGGACGAACCGATCCCGCACGAGGTCGTGGAGCGGATCGTCGCGTGCGGCCGCAAGGCGCCGAGCGGCGGCTTCAGTCAGGGCGTGCGCTTCGTCGTCGTCACCGAGCCCGAAACCCGCCGCGCGATCGCCGAGCTCGCCGACGAGCGCTACTACCTCGAGCGCGGGCACGAGCCGGTGGATCTCGCGCGCCCCGGTGCATGTGGTCGTCGGCATGCGCGAGTCCGACTATCACGACCGGTACCAGGAGCCCGACAAGCTCCAGGAGGACGAGGCCGAGATCGAATGGCCCGTCCCCTGGTGGTGGGTGGACGCGGGCAAGGCGATGCTGCTGCTGCTCCTGGCCGCGGTCGACGAGAGGCTGGCCGCCGGGCTGTTCGGGCTGTTCCCCGCGGACAACAACGATCGCCTGCGCGACCTCGTCCGCCTGCCCGAGGATGTCGCGATCGTCGGCGTGGTCACGGTCGGCCACGCGGCTCCCGAGCCGATGCAGGAGCGCCGGAAGGAGACGTTGCGCACACGGCGCCGCCCGGTCGAGGAGGTAGTCCGCTGGGAACGCTGGTAGCCGAGCTGGCTGCGGCGAGCATCGGCGACACCTTCAACCAGTACGGCCGTTCCCGGCTGCGCCGGGAACGGTTAGAGGAGTACCTCGCCTCGAAACGCTGCGCATCCATCGTGCTCGTCGGGGAGGCGGCCGGTTACCGGGGCGCGCGCGTGAGCGGCATCCCCTTCACCTCCGAGCGCCAGCTGACGGGGACAGGACCGGCAGAAGCGAGCGCCACGATCGTTCACCGCGTCCTCGCAGAGCTCGGTCTCGAGGACGACGTTCTGCTCTGGAACGTCGTTCCGACCCATCCCCACCGGCCGGGTCGGCCGGACACGAACCGGCGGCCGACGCGTAGCGAGGTGGAGTCCTCCTTCCGTTTTCTCCGCTCGGTCGCGGGCGGCCGCCGCGTGATCGCGGTAGGCCGGATCGCCCAGGCGGTCACGGGGGCGCCGTACGTACGCCACCCGTCCCACGGGGGCGCGGCTGCGTTCCGCGAGGGCCTCGGTAGGCTCGCCGCGTGATCGACTTTCCCGTCCGCAGGAACACGGTGCTTCTTTCCGGCGTGCTCATCTGCCTGTCGGGCACGATCCAGCTCGTGGTCGCCGTCGCGACCACCACTCTCGTCCTCGTCACCGGGATCGAGGGGATCCTCGGCCTGGGGCCGGCGATCTTCCTCTCGACCGCCGCCCTGGCCGCATTCCCCGCCGGCCGGATGATGGACCGGCATGGACGCATCCCGGTGCTCGCGGTCGGCTGTCTCGCCGGCACCGCCGGCACGTCCGTGACCGCGCTCGGCTGCCTCTGGGACTCGGCGCCTCTGGTCGTCCTCGGATTCGGGCTCGTCGGCGTCGCGAACGGGATCGTGCTCCTCGCACGCGCGGCCGCCGCGGACATGGTCACGGCAGAGCGCCGGCCGCGGCAGATCTCGCTCGTCTTGTTCGGGGCGGTCGTCGGCGCCGTGCTCGGCCCGTTCGTGTTCGGCCCGCTCTTCGCGGGCAGGGATCTCGACGAACACGACCTCGTCGCGCCCTGGCTCGCCGCCGGGGGCTTCATGGTCGTCGCGCTCGTCCTCGTGCTCGCCGTCCGCCCCGACCCGCGCACGATCGCGCGTGCCCTGGCCTCCACCGACGCCGACTCGCCCGCGGCGCGGACCCCGCTCGCCGAGCTGATCAGGCTGCCGGGCGTCGGCACGGCGCTCCTCGCCGCGGTCTCCAGCTTCGCAGTCATGGTCGCGGTGATGAACCTGACCGGCTACGTGATGACTGGCCACGGACACCACCAGCGGGACGTCTTCCCGGTGATCAGCGCCCACATCGTCGGCATGTACGGGCTGGTCCTCGTCGTCGGCGATCTGATCGAGCGGATCGGGCGCCGCGAGGCGCTCGTCGCCGGGCTGGGGATCATGGGCGCGTCGACGGTCGGCCTCGTCTGGACGGAGAGCGTGTTCGCGACCGGCGTCGTCCTGTTCGGGCTCGGGCTGGGGTGGGGCCTCTCCTACGTGTCTGCAACCTCGACGCTCGTCGATCTCGCCCCTCCCGGGGAGCGGGCGCAGCTCGTCGGTTTCGGAGATCTCCTCGCCGGCCTGAGCGGGGCGGTGCTCGCCCTCCTGGGCGGGCTCGCGTACAGCGCGCAAGGAGTGCTCACGCTGGCCGTAGGGGCGACGGTGCTCGCCCTCCTACCGGCTCTCTGGCTGACGTTCGTCGGGTGGCCGCGCAAAGAGCTCGAAGCCGTTGCCTGAGCACATCGCTGCCGGGGCAGTCGGGCTCCGGAACGGCGTTGCTGCTACCATTTCGCGTCGGCGCACGCGGTTGCGCCGCTTCTCTGAGATGCAGAAGACCTGGAACGCAAAGCCGGGCGAGGTCACTCGCCGCTGGTACGTCGTCGACGCCGAGGGCCAGACCCTCGGACGTCTTGCCACGCGCATCGCCGACACCCTGCGCGGCAAGGGCAAGCCGACCTATACACCGCACGTCGACACCGGCGACTTCGTCATCGTCGTCAACGCCGAGAAGATCCACGTCACCGGCAACAAGCTCGACCAGAAGCTGTACCACCGCCACTCTGGCTATCCCGGCGGGCTGCGAAGCCGGCCGCTGTGCGATCAGCTCGCCCGCCGGCCGACCGAGGTGATCCGGAAGGCGGTCAAGGGCATGCTCCCGCGGAACAAGCTCGGCCGCGCGCAGATCGGCAAGCTGAAGATCTACGCCGGCCCGGAGCATCCGCACGCAGCCCAGGCCCCTGAGCCGCTGCAGCCGGCGCCAAAGGCCGGTCTATGAGCGAGCTCGCCACCTACCGGGGCACCGGCAAGCGAAAGACCTCCGTCGCCCGCGTCATCCTCCGCCCCGGTGACGGGACGACCTGGTTCAACGGCCGCACGCTGGACGACTACTTCCCCCGGCCGAGCCATCGATCCCAGGTGATGGCGCCTCTGCGCGTCGCCGGGCTGGAAGGTGCATACGACATCCGCGTCCGCGTTCACGGCGGTGGCCCGAGCGGCCAGGCCGGCGCGGTCCGCCACGGAATCGCACGTGCCCTCGTCGAGGCGGATCCGGAGCTCCGAACGGTGCTCAAGCGCGAAGGCTTCCTGGCCCGCGACGCCCGGATCGTCGAGCGCAAGAAGGCCGGCCTGCACAAGGCGCGCAAGGCCCCGCAGTTCAGCAAGCGCTGACGCCGTCGCAGTGGCGCGCCGTTACTTCGGCACCGACGGGGTGCGCGGGATCGTCGGCGATGCCCTGACGCCCGAGCTCGTCGAGCGTTTCGGCCGGGCGGCGACGCTCTGGTCGGGCAGGGGCGGGGTCCTCATCGGCCGCGACACGCGCGCGTCGGGCCGCGAGCTCGAGCGGGCGTTCGCGAGCGGGGTCGCCTCCGCCGGCGGGCACGCCGTGCTCGCCGGGGTGCTCCCGACGCCGGCGGTCGCGCTGCTCGCCATCGACCTCGGCGTCGTCGTCTCCGCCTCGCACAACCCGCCCGAGTACAACGGGCTCAAGTTCTTCCACGCGAGCGGCCGCAAGCTGATCGACGCCGAGGAGGAGGGGATCGAGGCGCTCCTCGACGCGCCGCCGAAGGACCCCGAGCGGGGCCGGGTCGATCAGCTCGAGATCGCGGTCGACAGCTACCTCGACCACGTGCTCGAGCGCTTCGGCGCCGACCTCGCGGGCCTGCGCATCGGTGTCGACTGCGCGAACGGAGCGTACGCGACGATCGCGCCCAGAGCCTTCGAGGAGCTCGGCGCGCAGGTGACCGCGATCGGGGTCGAACCGGACGGGTCGAACATCAACGTCGGCTGCGGCGCCACCGACCTCCGCTCGCTCCAGGAGCTCGTCCGCCGAGAGCAGCTCGACCTGGGCGTCGCCTTCGACGGCGACGGCGACCGGATGCTGGCCGTGGACGCGAGCGGGGACGCCCTCGACGGCGACCAGATCCTGGCGCTCTTGGCCCTCGATCTCGGCGTCGACCTGGTCGTCGTCACCTCGATGACGAACCTCGGCTTCCACCGCCTGATGAAGGAGCGGGGGATCCGTGTGGTCACTACCGACGTCGGCGACCGCTACGTCCTCCAAGCCCTGCACGAGCACGGGGGGCTGCTCGGAGGCGAGCAGTCGGGTCACGTGATCTGGCTCGCCGGTCACGTGACCGGCGACGGTCTCGCTGCTGCCCTGCTCCTCTGCGCTGCCCTCCGCGGCCGCCCGCTGGCCGAGCTCGCCGGCGTCCTCCGGCGCTTCCCGCAGGCGAAGGAGAATGTGCCGGTCTCGCGGCGGGAGTTGACCGGCGCTCTGCGACAGGAGGTCGACCGGCTGAACGAGGAGCTCGGCGGCCTGGGCCGGGTGCTGGTCCGGCCTTCGGGCACCGAGCCCGTGATCCGGGTGCTGGCGGAGGCGGAAACGGCGCCGAAGGCGGCAGATCTCTGTGCTAGCATCAGCGCGCTCGTAGCGAAGGAGCTCGGCTGACCGTCCCGACGCAGGGACGGAGTTCCAGCCGGGCTCTGTTCATTTCCAGGATGTTCGTCGATAATCCGGGGAGGAGCGCCAAGTGTGCGGAATCATCGGATACGTCGGGCCCAGGGCCTGCAAGCCACTTCTCCTCCAGGGCCTCGAGCGGCTGGAGTACCGTGGCTACGACTCCGCGGGACTCGTCCTGCTCGAGGAGGACGGGCTCGACTACCTGCGGAGCGTCGGGAATCTCCAGCAGCTGAAGTGGGCCGCCGCCGGTCACGGCTCGGCCTCGACCACCGGACTCGGTCACACGCGCTGGGCGACCCACGGTCGCGTCTCGCTGGAGAATGCCCATCCGCTCACCGGTTGCGACGGCGCCGTGATGTCGATCGTCCTGAACGGGATCATCGAGAATTACCGCGAGCTGAAGGGCTCGCTCCAGCGCGACGGCCACGTCTTCTCTTCGGAGACCGACGCCGAGGTCGTTCCGCACCTGATCGAGCGGCACTACCAGGGTGACCTGGTCGTCGCCGTCCGTCGCGCGTACGAGCAGCTCGAGGGTCACTTCTCCTTCGTCGTCATCCACCGCGACCACGAGGACCTGCTCGTCGGCGCGCGCTGCCAGACGCCGCTCGTCGTCGGCGTCGGGGACGGCGAGATGTTCCTCGCCTCGTCGATCGCCGCGTTCCTGCCCGAGACGCGCCAGGTGCAGTTCATCGAGGACCATCAGGTGGTCGCGCTGCGTCCGGACGGCGCCGTGTTCCACGGCCCGGACGGCGAGATCGTCCAGGCGCCGATCACCGAGGTCGACTGGGACGACGAGCGTGCCGAGAAGTCCGGCTACGAGACGTTCATGCTCAAGGAGATCTACGAGCAGCCCGAGGCCGTCCGCGAGACGATCGGCGACCGGGTCCGTGGGCACAATCTGATGCTCGACGGCCTCGGCTTCTCCGAGGTCGAGCTCCAGAACCTGCGTCGCGTCGTGATCGTGGCGTGCGGCACCGCCTACCACGCGGGCGTGGTCGGCCGCTACATCGTCGAGGAGTGGGCGCGGGTGCCGGTCGAGCCGGACATCGCGAGCGAGTGGATCTACCGGAACCCGGTGCTATCGAAGGACACGCTCGTGATCGGCATCTCGCAGTCGGGCGAGACGCGAGACACGGTGAACGCGATGAAGCTCGCTCGCGAGCGCGGAGCTCGGACGCTCGCGATCACGAACATGATGGGCACGCAGATCACGCGCGAGACGGACGCGGTGCTCTATACGCGTTGCGGCCCCGAGATCGGCGTCGCCGCGTCGAAGACGTTCACGGCCCAGATCGCGCTGCTCTCGCTGATCGCGCTCAAGCTCGCCGAGGTGCGCAAGACGCTCCCGCAGGAGCAGATCGAGTTCATCCTCGATCGGCTCCACCAGCTACCGGACAAGATGGCCGAGTTCCTCGGCGGAGACCATCCGATCGACGAGATCGCGCGGCGCTACTACGAGCAGCCGTTCTTCCTCTATCTCGGCCGCCACATCGGGCTACCCGTGGCGCTCGAGGGCGCGCTGAAACTGAAGGAGATCTCGTACATCCCGACCGAGGCCTACTCGGCGGGCGAGATGAAGCACGGCCCGATCGCGCTGCTCGAGCAGGGGACGCCCGTCGTCGTGGTCGCGACCGACATCCACGTCTACGACAAGATCGTCTCGAACATCCAGGAGACGCGTGCGCGCGGCGCGAACGTGATCGCGATCGCGACGGACGGCAACGAGGACATCCAGCATCACGCCGACGACGTGATCTACGTCCCGAAGACGCCGAACTTCCTCCAACCCGCGGTCGCCGTCCTCCCGCTTCAGCTCCTCGCCTACCGGATCGCGCGGCTACGCGGCCTGAACGTCGACCAGCCGCGGAACCTGGCGAAGACGGTCACCGTCGAGTAGCGACCGGCGGGGACAGGCTTCAGCCTGTCCCCCTGGTGCCAGCCTCGACGGGTGAGGGACAGGCTTCAGCCCGTTCCTGCTCGGCGTGGCGTTTTCGGCCGAGGCTACTTCTTCTTGACCACCCCGGAGGGCACGCGGATCAGCACCGATCGGTGGACCTGGTTGCCGTTCACGTCGCCCGCCTCGATCGTCACCTGGTAGGTGTGTCCCTTGACGGTCTTCAGCGGCGCCCTGAACGTGACCCAGCCGTCCGGACCCATGGCGGCGACGGGCTGGGCGGTCTTGATCACCCTCCCTCCGTCGTAGACCGCGATCGTCATTCCGATTCTCGCCCCGGCGCCGGAGCGCGACCAGAGCTCGAGCGCCGCGAAGCGGACGATCGGATTCGTCACGCCCGCTCTGACCGTGATCTGCGGGTTGCGACCGTCGTAGCGGGCGGCGAGGCTGGAGAAGACGTTGAAGGCCGGCTTCTTCGTTCCGTTGCGGTTGAGCAGACCGCTCTGCCACGCGCTCGTCGGATCGTCGCGAAGGATGAACCAGATGAACATCTTCACATCCGGGTTGCCGGCCGCGATGTTCAGCACCTGGCGGGCGTAGGCGGCCTGCTGGGCGAGGGTGACGCCGTGCGGCTCGCCCGGCTTCGTCTCGTAACCGTATTCCGTGATCCAGATCGGGACCTCGCTGCGATGGAACAGGCTCTTGAGCGCGTCCTCGAACTTCGGCAGCTGGGTCAGGGTGACGTTCGGCCAGCGGACGTTCTGGGTCGGCTTCTGGTTGGGCGAGGTCGGATACGGGTGGGTCGACCAGCCGTCGAACTTGAGCAAGGGCTTCTGCTTGGCGAGCAGCTTCGCGAACCCGCCGGGCGACTCCGTCTCCTGCGTGCCCTTCTTGCCGAGGAACCGGTCGCGGCCGCGGGCCGAGGTCTCGCCGATCCCGACCCGGGCGCGGGCATTCGCTCCCTTGATCCCGGTATAGGCGGCCCGGTACATGCGCGCGTAGATCGCGGGCGCGACCACCTTGCCCTTCGAGTTGTACTGGGGCGACAGGAACTGCCCCAGGTTCGACTCGTTCCAGATCGTGTAGTAGCGCACGAACGGGTAGCCGAGGAACCGGCCCGAGTAGCGGCTCGCGAGCGCTCTGGCGAAGTTCTGGAGGTCGGCCATGCGCGTCGGAGCGTAGTTCTGTCCCTTCCCGCCGTTCGCCCAGGCCGGCGTCCCCCAGATCGTCAGCATCACCTCCATGCCGTTGAGGCCCGCGTTCCGCACGAACTCGTCGAGGTCGTCGAAGCGGTAGGCCGGGTCGAACGGGTTCGTCCCGACGGTCGGACGCGTCTCGGCGATGCGCGACCAGTACACCGTCGTGCGGACGATCCCCGCGTTCGCCTTCTGCGCCATGTCGAACACGGCGAGCCGGTCGTCGCGCCAGCGCAGGCTCGGGTCGTCCTGGAAGCCGATCAGCATTCGCGGCTCGGCGGAAGCCGTGAGCGGGGCGATCAGCGCCGAGCAGGCGCAGACAGACAGGGCGAGAAGCAGGCGAAGGCGCATAGGTGAGACTCCTTGGGCGTGGGTCGGGCGTCCTGGGCAGGGAAAGACTAGCGACCCCTCTTCCTCTTCTCGCCGGTTCTTACACACCCCTTACGTGAGCGGTCTCCGCAACCGCTTGGTTTCCGCACGCCTGCGCTTCGCCTCGAGCCGTTTCTCGCGGGAGGCGGCGGTGGGCTTCGTCGGGCGCCGAAGGCGCGGCACCTTCAAGGCCTCGCGGAGGTTCTCGACCAGCCGCGCCACGGCGAGCTCGCGGTTACGCGACTGGCTGCGCTCGTCCTGCGCGATCGCTCTGAGCACCGGCCCGGCCCGGGCGATCACGCGTCGCTTCTGGGCCGGCGTGAGCGCGTCGGACGCCTCGACGTCGAGAATCGCCTCGACGCGGGTTTCCGATCGCTGGGCGTGCTGGCCGCCCGGACCGCTGGAGCGCGAGAAGCGCAGCTCGATCTCGGCGACGGGGAGGGTCACCGACCGGGTGACGCGAATAGACTCGTCGCGCATGGCCGCCATTCTGGTCGACGTCGACGGTGTCCTCCACGTCTCCGGCGAGCCGATACCCGGTGCAGCGGAGGCGGTCGCCGAGCTGCGGCGCTCCGGGCACCGGCTCCGATTCGTGACGAACAGCACGGCCAAGTCGCGCTCGGTGCTCGCCGAGGAGCTGCGGACGTACGGAATCGAGCTCGACGACTCCGAGCTCCAGACGACGGCCGCGGCCGCCGCGAGGGCGCTTGCCGGAAAGCGGGTGTTCGCGCTCGTGATGGCCGGGCTGGTCGAAGACCTGGAAGCGATCGAGCTGGTCGGGGAGGGTGCAGACGCCGTCCTGATCGGCGGCGCCGACGAGACCGAGGAGACCGGGCGCGTGTTCAGCTACATGAACCTGGCACGGGCTTTCGGCGAGCTCGAGCTGGGCGCAGAGCTCTACTGCCTGCACAAGAACCAGTGGTGGCAGACCTCACGAGGGCCGCTGCTCGACTCCGGCGCATTCGTCGCCGGGCTCGAATACGCAGCCGGGATCGAGGCGACGGTTCTCGGCAAGCCGAACCCGGCGTTCTTCGAGGCCGCGCTGGCCGCGCTCGACGCCGAGCCGGCGCTGACCTGGATGGTCGGAGACGACCTCGAGGCGGATATCGGCGGCGCGCAGCGTTTCGGCCTGAAGACCGTGCTCGTGCGAACGGGGAAGTTCCGCCCTGAGCAGCTCGACCGCTCGACGGTGATGCCGGACGCGGTCGTGAGCTCGATCGCCTTCCTGCCGGAATGGCTGGACCGTCCGCACTGAGATGAACGTCGGCGTCGACCTGATCGAGATCGAGCGCGTGCGTCGGGCGCTCGCCCGGTATCCGACCTTTCGAGAGCGCTGCTTCACGTCGGCCGAGCGCCGCTATTGCGACTCTCGGCCGAACCCGGCGCAGCACTACGCCGCCCGGTTCGCCGGCAAGGAGGCGGTCGGGAAGGCGCTCGGCTTCGGGGTCGCGCGCGCCTTCGCCTGGCGGGATGTCGAGATCGCCGGCCGGCCAAAGCCGAGTGTCCGCCTCTCCGGACGGGTCGCAGAGTGGGCGGCGCGCGGCGGCGCCGACCGGCTCGATCTCTCGATGACGCATTCGCAGGAGCTCGCCGCCGCCGTGTGCGTCTCGGCGCCGTAGTGTTCGAGCCCCTCTACACCGCCGACGAGATGAAGGCGGCCGAGGCGGGTCACGACGTCCCGACGCTGATGGAGCGGGCCGGCCGGGCGGTCGCCGACGAGGCGCTCCGCCGCTTCCCCGACGCCCGCTCGTTCGGGGCCGTCTGCGGCGGCGGAGCGAACGGGGGCGACGGCCGGATCGCGCTCGACGTCCTGCGTGCGGCCGGGCGCAAGGCGGAGGAGGGGGTCGAGAGCGAGGTGCTGATCGACGCCCTCTTCGGCACCGGGTTCAGAGGTGAGCCACGGCCAGAGGCGGCCGCGCTGATCGAGCAGGTGAACAGGGCTGGCGTTCCCGTCGTCGCCGTCGACGTCCCGTCAGGCGTGAACGCCGACACGGGCGAGGTTGCCGGTCCGGCGGTGCGGGCGGACGTGACGGTGACCATGCACGGGCGCAAGATCGGGCTCGAGGTCGCGCCCGGCCGCTTCCATGCCGGTGAGGTCGTCGTCGCCGACATCGGGCTGGAGCACCGCGAGACCGCCGCGCGCCTGGTCACGCCGGAGGCGCTCGCGCTCGTTCCCCACAAGCGGCCGGAGGGCAACAAGTACACGGCGGGCGCGGTGCTCGTCGTCGGGGGCTCACCCGGGATGACCGGCGCCGTCTGCCTGTGCGCATCCGCCGCCTTCCGGGCCGACGCCGGGTACGTGACCGTGTGCGCGCCGCGCGAGTCGCTACCGGTGATCGAGACCAAGCTGCTGGAGGCGGTCAAGCGGCCGCTCGAGGACGCGATCGACGTCCTCGAGCGTCACGGGGCGGTCGCAGTCGGCCCCGGTCTCGGTCGGAGCGACGATCGCCGCGCGCTCGTCAGGCGCCTGCTCGAGGAGTCGGATCTCCCGACCGTCGTCGACGCCGACGCGCTCTACGGGCTCGAGCCCTTCGAGCGCTCGGCCCCGACCGTGCTCACTCCCCACGCGGGCGAGCTGGCTCGGCTCCTCGGCCGCGAGTCCGCCTGGGTCGACGCGCACCGGGTCGAGGCAGTACATGCCGCCTCCGATCGCTTCGGCTGCGCCTGTCTGCTCAAGGGCGCGGACGCGCTCGTGGCGGCGCCGGGCAAGGGGCTCCTGATCGCCGCGCTCGGCCCGCCGTCGCTCGCAACGGCGGGCACGGGCGACGTCCTCACCGGGGTGACGGGCGCATTCCTGGCGAAGGGCATCGAGCCGCAGCTGGCCGTCGCCCTGGCGGCGGCCGCCTGCGGGGTCGCAGCGAGCCTCGGTCCTGCGCGCGGGCTCGTCGCAGGGGACGTCGTCGGCCTCCTCCCGATCGCCCTGACGGAGAATGGGGGCGTGCCCGGAACGGGTTCCACGCCGGAGCTGCGGACTCGGGGGCTCTCGTCGCCAGATCCGAGCTGACGATCGACCTCGGAGCGGTGCGCCGGAACGCAGCGACGCTCTGCCGCGCCCTGGCCGGCTCGGAGCTCTGGGCAGTGGTCAAGGCCGACGGCTACGGGCACGGGGCGATCGACATCGCCGCCGCTGCGCTCGCGGGCGGTGCGAGCGGGCTCTGCACGGCAACCGTCCCGGAAGCGCTCCTCCTGCGCCCCGAGTTTCCGGCGAGGAGGATCGTCGTCCTCGGGCCGGCCGCGGACCACGAGATCGCGCTCGCACGCGACGCGCGGCTCGAGCTCGTCGTGTCCGACGACGGACCCGTGCCGGAAGGTGTCGGCTTCCACCTGAAGCTCGATACCGGAATGGGGCGGTACGGCCTGTCCGAGCTCGGCGAACCGCCGCCCGGCCTCGTCGGGTTCATGACCCACCTCGCGACCGCCGACTGCGATCTCGCCTTCGCCGAGCGGCAGGTCGAGCGCTTCCGCGAGGCGACTGCTCCGTACCCGGGTTACCTCAGGCACGTGGCGAACAGTGCGGCAGCGCTACGCCTCCCCTCTGCTCGCTTCGACGCCGGCCGGTGTGGGATCGCCCTGTACGGCCTTTCGCCGTTCGGCGGCGACCCGGCCGAGGACGGGCTCGAGCCCGTCCTCGGCTGGCGCAGCGAGCTCGCGCTGGTGCGGCAGCTCGCACCGGGCGAGAGCACGGGCTACGGGCGGACGTTCGTCGCCGACCGGCCGACGTGGATCGGGATCGTCCCGGTCGGCTACGGCGACGGCTTCCGCCGCGACCTGACCGGCACTCGCGTACGGGTCGGCGACGAGCTCCGCCGGGTGGTCGGGACGATCTCGATGGACTCCTTCGCGGTCGAGCTGCCGGCGGAGTTTCCGGCGGGGACTCCGGTGACCCTGATCGGCGAGGGGCTCCTGGCAGAGGAGCACGCGCAGGTTGCCGGGACGATCACCTACGAGCTGGCCTGCGGGATCAACTCGAGCCCGCAGCGCGCCAGGCGCGCCGTCGTCGATGGATAGCGCGCAGGAGGTCGCAGCCGTCCTCGCCGGCGAGAACGCCTGGATCGTGGGCGGCGCGATCCGCGACGAGCTGCTCGCGCGGCCGGTACTCGACCTCGACGTCGCCTGCGCCGAGCCGGAGCGCGCAGCCAGGGCGCTGAGGGCGCGGACGGGCGAGGCCGTCTTCCCGCTCTCGGTCGGCTTCGGGAGCTGGCGGGTCGTCCTCGACGGAAATCGGTCGGTCGACTTCTCCCCGCTGCAGGGCGGCTCGATCGGGGCCGACCTCGGCGCACGCGACTTCACGGTCAACGCGATGGCGCGCCCGCTCGCCGGCGGCGACATCATCGACCCCTACGGCGGACTGGCAGACCTCGGCCGGCGCGCATTGCGTCCCGTATCCGAGCATGCGTTCGACGACGACCCGGTGCGCCTCGTTCGCGGCGTCCGGCTCGAGGCCGAGCTCGGCTTCCGGCTCGACCCGGACGCCGAGCGGCTCGTGCGGGCGAAGTCCCACCTTGTCACCGGGGCGGCCGGCGAGCGCATCTTCGACGAGCTCCGACGGCTGACAGCGGGCGGCTTCGAGCGTCTCGCCGATCTCGATCTGCTCGAGCCGCTCGGCGGGCGGGCCGACCCCCGCCTTCGCGCCTTCGACTCGCCGTGGTTCCGCCTGGCGGTGACGTTCGGGCAGAACCTGAGGCGGCTCCCGATCCCGAACGACCTCCGCCGCTTTCTCGACACGATGCTGCGGGCCCAGGCTCCGCCGGACGACTCACCGCGGGCGATCCACCGGTTCCGCCGCGCGACCGAGCCGCTGGCGCTCGAGGCGCTCGCCTTTCTGGGCGCAGAGGAGCTCGCCCCCGCCGTGGAGCGGTCACGACGAGACGATCCGGTCGAGCCGCTGCTGCGCGGCGACGAGCTGGGGATTCCGCTCGGCCCGGAGGTCGGCCGGCTGCTCGGTCTGATCGCCGAGGAGCGCGCCGCGGGGACGATCTCGACGAGAGAGGAGGCCGAGGAGCTTGTCCGGCGATCGCTGGAGTAGGACGGCCGCCGCGCTGGCCGAGCTCGAGGAGAGCCGGCGGGCCGATCTCACCGCGCGCGTGCGCCGGTTCGTGCAACCGTCCGGCGACGAGCGCGCGCTCGACGCCGGCACCGGCACGGGGGCGCTCGCGTTCGCGCTCTCGCCCAACGTCGCCGAGGTCGTCGCCGTCGATAACGAGCCGGCAATGCTCGACGAGGCGCGGCGCCGGGCCGGCGAGTTTCCCAACGTCCGATTCGTGGAGGGCGACGCGACCCGGCTCGACCTCGAGACCGGCTCGGTCGACCTCGCCGGCTGCGTGCGAACGCTCCATCACGTCCACCGGCCGGAGCTCGTCGTCGCCGAGCTGACCCGGGTGACACGGCTGGGCGGGAAGGTGCTCGTCGTCGATCAGATCGCCTCGGTCGACCCGCTGATCGCGATCGAGGTCGACCGTTTCGAACGGGCAAGGGACTCGTCGCACGAGCGCCTGCTCGCGGACGTCGACGTACGCCTGCTCCTCGAGGCGAACGGCCTCGTGGTCGTGCGAAACGAGCTCGTCGAGGAGAAGCGCGACCTCGATCGGTATCTCGATCTCGCCGGCTGCGCCGGGGTCGAGCGGGAACGGGCGGCGGCGCTCGTTCCGCGCGGCTACTCGGCGGTCGTCGGCTGGTTTCTGGCGGTCAGGCCGCTGCCGCGCACGTAAGCTGATCGCGTGGGCCGCCCGGATCTCCTCACCCGCCTCGCCGACCTTGCGGTCGAGCTCGGGGCGAACGTCCAGACCGGTCAGATCGTCGGTGTGGGCGCGGACTACGGCCAGGCCGAGCTCGCCCGAGCGATCGCCGAGAGCGCCTACAGACGGGGCGCGCGCTTCGTCGACGTGCAGTACTTCGATCCGTATGTGAAGCGGGCTCGGATCGCGTACGCCCCGACCGACACGCTGTCGTTCGTCCCCTCCTGGTACGGCGAGCGAATGCGTGCTCTGGGCGACCAGCATGCCGCGCGGATCTCGCTGGCTGGCGCGACGACTGCCGGGTTGCTCGACGACCTCGACCCCGAGCGATCGGGCCGCGACCAGCTGCCTTTCATCAAGGAGATCATGACCGTGATCGCCGACCGGACGACCAACTGGACGGTCGTCCCGTGCCCGACCGAGCCCTGGGCGCGGATCGTCCACCCCGACCTGCCCGCGGAGGAGGCGCTCGACCGGCTCTGGGAGGAGGTGGCGCACGTCTGCAGGCTCGACGAGCCGGATCCGATCGCGGCCTGGAGCGAACGCGCAGGCGCGCTGTCCGCGGCCGCGGGCCGGATCAACGAGCACGGGTTCGACGCGCTCCACTTCGAGGGTCCCGGTACCGATCTGACGGTAGGCCTCCTGCCGTCCTCGACGTTCCACACTGCCCGTGACGAGACGGTCGACGGGGTCGCGCACCTCGCGAACCTTCCGACCGAGGAGGTGTACGCGACCCCGGACCCGGAGCGAACCGACGGCCACGTCCGCTCGACGAAGCCCCTCGTCCTCGCCGACGGCACGCTCATCCGCGGGCTCGAGGTGCGCTTCGAGGCCGGCCGCGCGGTGCAGATCGACGCGGAGCAGGGGGCGGCGGTGATGCGCGGCCGCGCCGCGTTCGACGCTGACGCCGCCCGGCTCGGCGAGGTTGCGCTGGTCGACCGCGAGGGCCGCATCGGCAACCTCGGAACGGTCTTCTACGACACGCTGCTCGACGAGAACGCGGCCAGCCACATCGCCCTCGGGGACGGATTCGACGAGGGTCTCGACGACGGAGACCGCTCACGCCGCAACAGAAGCTCGATCCACATCGACTTCATGATCGGAGGGGACGACGTCGCGGTTACGGGGATCACCCGAGCAGGCGAGCGGGTGCCGGTCCTGCGCGGAGGCAGCTGGCAGATCTGAGCGAGCAGGGGGGGGGGGGGGGGGGGG